>NZ_JCBATA010000070.1:0-42349 GCF_059816245.1 Frankia sp. RB5 | reverse complement strand
TTCTCCCGCCTGGACGGACAGTAGTCGGACAACTTCCACTCTCCGGCTGGTTCGCCGGACTTTCTCTTAAACGCGCGCGACGGAACATTCCCGCAATTCACGTAAAATAACATTGAAAATGCTCATTGTCGACGGGTTTGCCGGCGGCCCGTTCGGTCGGCCCGTTCAGTCGGCCGGGAAGAGCCGTTCGAGGATGAGCGCCACGCCGTCGTCGTCATTGGACGCGGTGATCTCGTCCGCGGCGGCGAGCACGTCCGGATGGGCGTTGGCGACCGCCACCGAGTGGCCGGCCCAGGCGAACATCGGCAGGTCGTTGGGCATGTCGCCGAACGCGACGACCTGATCGGCGCGCACCCCACGCTGCGCGGCCAGTTCCGCGAGCGCGACCGCCTTCGACACCCCCGGCCCGGCGATCTCCACCAGGTCCGCGCTCGACGTGGTGACCACCGCGTCCGCCCCGGCCAGCTCCACGATCACGTCGTAGACCGCCGTGAACGGCCGCCCGCCCCGGCGAACCAGCAGCTTCGTGGCCGGCAGTGTCACGAGCAGTTCGTGGAAGGCCCCGACGAGCTCCTGGGGGTCCGGCCACATCGTCTCGAAGCGCGGTTCCCGGCCGAAGCGTGTCCCGCTCTCGACCGCGAACGCCGCGTCCGGCACCAGCTCACGGATGGCGCGTGCGAGCCGCAGCGCCGTGGCGGACTCCAGGTAGCGGTGGCTGACCGCGACCCCGGCGTCAAGATCGAACACGAGCGCGCCGTTGGCGCAGATGGCGAGGCCGGACGCGGCCGTCTGTGCGGCTATCCCCGCCATCACTCGGCTCGGGCGCCCGGTCACGAACACGACCGTCGCGCCGCTGCGGCGCACCCGGCCCAGCGCCGCGCGGGTGCGCGCCGAGACGGTGCCATCGCTGCGGATCAGTGTGCCGTCGAGATCCGTGGCGACGAGGACAGGCGGGGACACAGTGACCCAGTCAACCAGCAACGCCGGGGCGGGCGGGCCTGGTTCCGCGGCATGGCGGCCGGCCTGCACGGACCGTGGCCACTCGACGGGCCGGGAGGCGTCGCGTCGCCGGGTAGCATGCCGGACATGGTTCCTGCCGATCGGCCAGGCTCGTCGCCGTCCGGGTCTGTCTCCCGGCCCGGAGCGCAGGGGGGATCGCCGGCGTCGGCTCCCGCCACCCCGGCGGCCGTGGCGGCCGCGGCGAAAGCATCCACCGTAAAAACCTTCGACGAACTCTTTGCCGAGGTCGCCGACAAATGGCAGCGCCGGGTGCCCGGTTCGGGCACCGTCGCGGCCCTCGACAAGGGCGTTCACCATCTCGGCAAGAAACTCGTCGAGGAGGCCGCGGAAGCCTGGATGGCGGCCGAGCACGAAGGCCGGGACAGGGCGGCCGAGGAGATCTCCCAGCTGCTCTACTGGAGCCAGCTGATGATGATTTCGCTGGGCCTTTCCCTGGACGACGTATACTCCCACCTGTGAGCGCCCCGCGATCCATTTCGGTAGACCTTGTAGACGAAAACCTTAGTAGACGCTGAGTAGTGACGATGCTTCGTATTGCGGTTCCCAACAAGGGGTCGTTGTCCGCGGCCTCCAGCCAGCTGCTCGCCGACGCCGGCTACCATGCCCGGCGCGATGCGGCGGAACTGGTGATCACCGATGTCGAGAACGACGTCGAGTTCTTCTTCCTGCGGCCGCGGGACATCGCCGTCTACGTGGGGTCGGGGCGGCTCGACCTCGGGATCACCGGGCGCGACCTGCTGCTGGACAGCAACGCCGCGGCGGAGGAGCTGCTGCCGCTGGGCTATGCGCACGCCACCTTCCGCTACGCCGCTCCCGAGGGCGCCTTCGCGGACGTGGCGGAGCTGCAGAGCAAGCGGATCGCGACGTCCTTCCCGGCGCTGGTGCGGGCCGATCTCGCCGGGCGTGGCATCACCCCGGCGGGCATCGTCACCCTCGACGGCGCGGTGGAGACCGCGGTGCGCCTCGGGGTGGCGGACGCGGTCGCCGACGTGGTGGAGACCGGTCGCACCCTGCGGGCCGCCGGACTGGAGCTGCTCGGCGAGCCGGTACTGCGCTCCGAGGCCATCGTCATCGCCAAGCGCGGAGCGGTGCTGACCGGGGCACACGAGCGGCTGCTGCGCCGTGTGCAGGGCGTTCTCGTCGCCCGCCGGTACGTGATGATGGACTACGACGTCCCGACGGCCGTCCTGGAGAAGGCCTGCGAGATCACGCCCGGCTACGAGTCGCCGACGATCTCCCCGCTGCAGCGGGAGGAGTGGGTGGCCGTGCGGGCGATGGTTCCGCGGGCCGAGGTCAACCGGACGATGGACGACCTGTGGGATCTCGGCGCCCGCGGCATCCTCGTCTCCGGCATCCAGGCCTGCCGGCTCTGACGGCCGGCCGAAGCCCGGCCCGGAAACAGGCCTCGGGGGCCGGTCCGCGCATGGCGGACGGCCCCCGAGGTTTCCGGATACCCGGTGCTCAGCTGTGCGTGGCGCTCAGTGCCGGCCACCTCGCAGGATCAGGGACATGCCCTCGTTGCGGGTGGCGGTGCTGAGGAACTGGCCGCGGACCGCGGAGGTCACCGTCGTCGCGCCCGGCTTGCGCACGCCGCGCATCGACATGCACAGGTGCTCCGCCTCGACGACGACCATCACCCCGCGGGGATCGAGCACGTCGACCAGCGCGTCGGCGATCTGCGACGTCAGCCGCTCCTGAACCTGCGGGCGGCGGGCGTAGAGATCGACCAGCCGGGCCAGCTTCGACAGGCCGGTGATCTGGCCCTTGTTGTTCGGGATGTAGGCGACGTGCGCCTGCCCGGAGAACACGACCAGGTGGTGCTCGCACAGCGACGAGAAGTCGATGTCGCGCACGAGCACCATCTCGTCGTGGCCCTCGTCGAAGACCGTCGTGAGGACCTCGCTCGGCTCGCGGCCGAGGCCCTCGACAGCCTCCCGGTAGGCACGGGCGACCCGGTCCGGGGTCTTGCGCAGCCCTTCCCGGTCCGGATCCTCACCGATGCCGATCAGTAGTTCGCGCACCGCGCGGGCCACCCGGTCGTGGTCGAACGGGCGGACCTGGCTGGGCCTGCCCCGATCACGTGCGGGCACGGCCGTGGAAGTACCCGTGCCGTTGCCGGCGAGCGGGCTGGGGACGTCGAAGCCGTTCGATCCCGTGGCGCCCACCTCGCGCACCCCCTCCTCCGTCGAGGTGAACCCGATCTGGGAATCGGACGTCAACGGCGTCTCCTCTCGTCATCGTTCGGCCAGGACGGCGGGGCCCATGGGTTCGCGATCCGCGGTCCGTCGGGCGGCGCGTCGGCACCACCGGACGCCGGTGGCTGACTCTGTGGGTAACCATGCCCACCAGGCCCGCCATTCCCGGCCGGTCCACCGATCCCACCCGGTCCCATCCCGCCGCCGGGCCCCATGCCACCCGGACCCATCACCCCGCCGGGGCCGGGGACGCCGTGCGGCGGGGCCGTCGGGTCGCCGCCGCTCGCGCCGTTGCCCGGGCCGTGCCCATGCGCCGGGTCCTTGACCAGGTCGGCGACGCCGGAGGAGATGAGGCCCAGCTCGGCCGGGGTCTGCACCGGCGGGCGGTCGGACGGGATGCGCCGGCCCACTCCGGTGTAGGTGCCGCGTACCGGCCGCTTCTGCACGGTGGCGAAAGCCTCGGCGACCTCGTCCTTGCTCAGCGTCTCGGTGTCCATCAGCCGCAGGACGAGATTGTCCAGCACGTCGCGGTAGGTGACCAGGATCTCCCACGCCTCGTCGTGCGCCGCCTCGATGAGCCGGCGGACCTCGGCGTCGATCTCGCTGGCGACCTCCTCGGAGTAGTCGCGCTGGTGCCCGACCTCCTTGCCGAGGAAGACCTCGCTGTTCTCGGTGCCGAACTTGATCGCGCCGAGCTTGTCGCTCATCCCGTACTGGGTGATCATCGCTCGGGAGATCTGGGTGGCCTTCTCGATGTCGTCGCTCGCGCCGGTCGTCGGGTCGTGGAAGACCAGCTCCTCGGCTGTACGACCGCCGAGGAGGACGGCGAGCCGGTCCAGCATCTCCGACCTGGTCGACAGGTACTTGTCCTCCAGCGGGAGCTGCATGGTGTAGCCGAGCGCACGGCCCCGGGGCAGGATCGTCACCTTGTGCACGGGGTCGGAGTTCGGCAGCGCGTGCGCCACGAGGGCGTGTCCGCCCTCGTGGTAGGCGATGCGCTTCTTCTCCTTGTCGCTCATCGCCCGCGTCTTGCGCTCCGGCCCGGCCATGACCCGGTCGATCGCCTCCTCGAGCAGCGCCGAGGAGATGAACTTCAGGTTGGACCGGGCGGCCAGCAGCGCGGCCTCGTTGAGCACGTTCGCGAGATCCGCACCGGTGAACCCGGGCGTGCGCCGGGCGATGATCAGCATGTCGGCGTCCGGGCCGATGGGCTTGCCCTTGGCGTGCACCCGCAGGATCGCCTCGCGGCCGAGCAGGTCCGGCCGGTCGACGACGATCTGCCGGTCGAAACGCCCGGGCCGCAGCAGCGCCGGGTCGAGGATGTCGGGCCGGTTCGTCGCCGCGATGAGGATGACCCCACCCTTGACGTCGAAGCCGTCCATCTCGACGAGCAGCTGGTTGAGGGTCTGCTCACGCTCGTCGTGCCCGCCGCCGAGGCCGGCGCCGCGGTGGCGGCCCACCGCGTCGATCTCGTCGACGAAGATGATCGCGGGGGCGTTGGCCTTCGCCTGCTCGAACAGGTCCCGCACCCGGCTGGCGCCGACACCGACGAACATCTCGACGAAGTCGGATCCGGAGATCGAGTAGAACGGCACCCCGGCCTCGCCGGCCACCGCCCGTGCGAGCAGCGTCTTGCCGGTACCGGGCGGCCCGTAGAGCAGCACGCCCTTGGGGATCTTCGCGCCGATCGCCTGGAACTTGCTCGGGTTCTCCAGGAACTCCTTGATCTCCTGGAGCTCCTCGATGGCCTCGTCGGCGCCCGCCACGTCGGTGAAGGTCGTCTTCGGCGTGTCCTTGCTCACGAGCTTGGCCTTGGACTTGCCGAAGTTCATGACCCGGTTGCCGCCGCCCTGCATCTGGTTCATGAAGAAGAACAGCAGCAGCACCACGAGCAGTACGGGCAGCAGGTTGAGCAGGAGGGAGACCAGGATGTTTCCGCGGTCGACCGAGACGTCGTACGTGACGCGCTTGTTCCGCAGCTCGTTGGCGAGAACGACACCCTGTTCGCTGACATAGGACGACTCGTACTTCCGGCCGTCCTTCGTCTGGACCTGGATGAGCTGCTTGGAGTCCTGGATCTTGGCCTTCGCGACCTGGCCGTCGTCGATCTGCTGCTGGACGAAGTTCAGGTCACGTTTGCCGTACTCGCTGGGACCCGAAAGGACGCCTGTCGTGAGGATGATCACGAACAGGACCAGGAGCAGCAGTGGCACCCAGCCACGGAAGATTCTTCTTGGAGTCATCTGTCTGGAGCACCGGACACGAGCGCTCCGCCCTCCTGACGTGTGTACTGCCCTCGATCGGGATTCCCTTGTGCCGAGGGTACCGCCGGTGCGCGCATCTCACCGCGCGCACATCCGACCAACGGATCGGCGGCCTGTGCTGTTCCGGCCCTGGCGATCCGGGGCCGCACGGTCGTGCGCCGGGCCCGTCGATGCCGCCGAGGGCCCCGCGCGGCGCCCTGCCGTCAGTCCGGCGCGCCGCGTTCGATCGCGTCCGGCGTGAGCGTTCCGACGAAGGGAAGGGTGCGGTAGTACTCGGAGTAGTCGAGGCCATAGCCCACGACGAAGGCGCTGGGAATATCGAATCCGACATAGCGGACATCGACGTCCACGGTGATCGCCTCCGGCTTGCGGAACAGCGCGAGCACCTCCAGCGACGCCGGGCCGCGCGAGCGCAGGTTCTTCAGCAGCCAGGACAGCGTGAGACCGGAGTCGATGATGTCCTCGACGACGAGGACATCACGCCCCTCGATCGAGCGGTCCAGGTCCTTGAGGATGCGCACCACGCCCGAGGACGACGTCGACGACCCGTACGAGGACACCGCCATGAACTCCATGGTCAGCGGCACGCTCAGGGCCCGGGACAGGTCCGCCATCACCATCACGGCGCCCTTGAGCACCCCGACCAGCAGGATCTCCCGGCCGGCGTAGTCGGCGTCGACCCTGGCGGCGAGCTCGCGGATCTTCGCGGCGATCTCGTCGGCGGTGACCAGGACCTCGTCGATGTCGGGATGCGGGCTGGCCGCCGGCGCGTCCCCGCGCGGTCCGCCGGTGTCGGGCGTGGTCGTCGCGGCCTGGGTCACCTGATGCTCCTCCTCCATGAACGCCGGCTCCGGGTGCGGCCGGCCAGCGGCCTGTGGGACCCGACCGGCTGTCGCGCCCAGCGGCCGCGACACCTCCGCCGGGCCGGTCAGTGTGATCTGGCCCGCCCAGCGGCGGGCCAGCACTCCCGAGGGCAGCGGCACCGGCTTCTGGCCGCGCCACCGGGTCACCAGCTCCTCCACCGCCCAGACGTGCTCGGCCCGCAGTGCCGACGCGGAGGCGCCGACGTCGAGAGCGGCGCGGCGCAGCACCCGGCCCCGAATCGCGGCGGGCATGGCCGCCAGCGCCGGGACCTCGAAGCTGATCTCCCCGCCGACCGGGCCGATCGTCGCCGCGGCGGCGCCGTAGCTCGCCGCCGCCGTCGCGTCCAGCGCGTCCGCGTCGGCGCGCAGCAGGTCGGCGCCGCGGGCCAGTGACTCGGCGATGCCGGGGCCGAGCTCGGCCTCGAGCAGCGGGAGAACGCTGTGCCGCACCCGAGCCCGGGCGAAGGCGCGGTCGCTGTTCGTCGGGTCGTCCCAGGCCGAGAGCCCCAGCGCCCGGCAGGCGGCGCGGGTGTCGGCGCGGCGCAGCCCGAGCAGGGGGCGGCGCAGCACCCCGTCCGCCGGCCGCATCCCGCCGAGCGAGCGGGCGCCGGCGCCCCGTGCCAGCCGCAGCAGCACCGTCTCGGCCTGGTCGTCGAGGGTGTGGCCGAGCAGGACCGCGGCGGCGCCGAGCCGCTCGGCGGCGCCGAGCAGGACGGCCCGGCGCGCGTCGCGGGCCGCCCCCTCGGAGCGCGCCGTGTGCGCGACCAGCACCTCGGCCGGTCGCAGGCCGAGGGCGCGGCCGGCCTCGGCGACGTCCTGCGCGCGGGCGGCGGACCCGTCGTCCCAGCCGTGATCGACGACGAGCAGCCCACCGCGCAGCGCGCGCCGCGGCGCGACGAAGGCGAGCGCGGCGGCCAGCGCCAGCGAGTCCGGACCGCCGGAGCAGGCGGTGAGGACGAGTGCGCCGGGATCGAGATCGGCGATCGCGGTACGGACCGCGAGGCGGATCGCGGCGACCGCCGGATCGGGTGCCCGGCGGGCGCGGGCGGAGGCCGCCCCGCCCGAATGGTCACCGTCGGTGACAGTCGAGGTCATGAGGTGGGCCGTAGGGGGGAACGTCCGGCGCTGGCACGCCCGCGGCCCACGGCGGTCACGCCGAGATCGACGGGCGACTGCCCAGCACGCGCTGCATCCACGCGGTCGGATCGACGAGCTCGGCGCGCGTCGGCAGCGTGGCCGGCGACTCCCAGACCGTGTTGAAGCCACCCACCCCGGACTCCGCGACGACGGCCCGGACGAAGGCCCCGCCCTGGCGGTACTGCTGCATCTTGAGGTCGAGGCCGAGCAGGCGGCGGACGAACCGGTCGATCGGCGATCCGCCGTCGCGCCGGCCCTCGAACGTGGAGCGGATGTCCGCGACCGTCGGCACCACCTTCGGGCCCACCGCGTCCATCACCTGGTCGGCGTGCCCCTCCAGCAGCGTCATGAGGGCCTGCAGCCGGTCGAGCACGGCGCGCTGCGCGGGTGTCTGCAACGCCTCCACGACGCTCGGGCCGTCCGCGCCACGATCGAACACCGCGCCACGCAGCGCCGTCACCGCGGAGCGCACCCGGTCGGCGAGGACGTCCGGGTCGAGGTCGGTGGCCTCGATGAACGCCGTGATCTCGGACTCGAGGTGGGCCCGCAGCCATGGCACCGCGGTGAACTGACTGCGGTGGGTCTGCTCGTGCAGGCACACCCACATCCGGAAGTCCCGCGGCACCACGCCCATGGTCGCCTCGGCGTGGGCGATGTTCGGCGCGACCAGGCTGAGCCGGCCGACGGCGTCCGGCGTGCCCGCGCCCTGCGGCCCCGCCAGGTACTCCTCGGGGGGCAGGAACACCTCGAACTGCCCGAGCACCTTGCCAGCGAGGTAGGCGAGCGCAGTGCCGAGCTGCACGCCGGTGACCCGGCGGCCGACGGCGGTGGAGAAGGTCCCGCGCTGCTGCTCGGAGAGCCGGCCCAGCAGGGGCGCGGTGAGCACCCGCAGGCCGGCCACGTTCGAGCGAACCCATTCGGGACGGTCCACGACGTTGATCGGTGTGGGCGAGCCCGCGGGCGTCAGGTGGGTGTAGTCCTCGACGTGCCGCTCGGCCTCCACCGCGAGCCGGCGCAGCTCGGCGACGATCTCGCCTGCCTGCTCACGCGTGGTCGGCGGGCCGGGGCGGACCAGCTTCTTCGCCGTCGTCACGGCGAGTTCCCAGTCGACCAGCTCGGCGTCCACGAATCCGAGCGTACCGGGCCCGCACGCGCTCTGCCCCCGTGTCAGCGATGCCGGTCGGGCCGAGGCGTTTCGCGCCGGCGGTGCCGGTCGGGCCGAGGGCCGGTGTCCGCCGGGGCGCGGCGGCACCTCATCGGGCCGTCGCCGCCCGGCCGGCGGCGGGTGCCGTCGGCGCCGCCCGGCAGCCGCAGCCCGCGAGCGCCGCCGCCACCCGGTCCAGGGCGGCCTTGGTGCCGGTCGCCTCCTGGGCCGGGGACAGGAACGCGAACAGCAGCAACCGGCCGTCGGCATCCACGACCTGGCCGGCCAGGCTGCTGACGTTGCGCAGGGTGCCGGTCTTCGCCCGGACCTCGCCGGCGCCGGCCGCGGTGTCGCTGGTGCCATAGCGGTCGTCCAGAGTGCCCGAGAAGCCGGCCACCGGCAGTCCGGTGAGCAGCGTGCGCAGCTCGGGCCGGACCGCCGTCACAGCGGCCCGCAGCAGGGCGACGAGCGTCGCGGGCGGGATCAGATCGCCGGTCGACAGGCCGCTGACGTCGTAGAGGGTCATGCCCGCCGTGGGGATACCCAGCCCGGCGACCGTGTCGGTGACGGCGCGGGTGGCGCCGGCGAATGAGGCCGGCAGGCCGCGGCGGTGGGCGACCAGCCGGCCGAGGCTCTCCGCGAGATCGTTGTCCGACTCGGAGAGCATCTTCTCGACGAGCACCCGCACCGGCGGGCTGCGCACCGCGGCGACCTCGCGGGCCGACGGGTCGGCGCGCCCCAGGCCGATCGATCCGACCTGGACACCCGCCGCCGTGAGCGCGCCAGCGAAGGCGGCCGCCGCCGCCGCGGGCGGGGCGGGAGCGCGGGGGCCGATGGCACCCGGCGCGGAGCGACCCGCGTCGACGGCGAGCGCGGAGACGGGCGCCACGTCGCCGTCGGTGACGTAGTTGTCGCGCCAGCCCGGGGCTCGATCCGGCCCGACGAACAGCGACGCGTCACCGAGGACCTGACCCACCGAGCGGATGCCCGCGGCGCGCACCTGACCGGCGAGGTCGGCGAGGCGGGACAGCGCCGGGTACCCGCCGCCGCGCGGTGCCGCGGTCAACGTGGGATCACCCCCGCCGACCAGCCACAGCGTGCCACCGGGCGCCGTCGCCGAGCCGCCGGGCGGCGGGCTGTGGACGACCGTCGTGCGCAGCCGGTCGTCGGGGAAGGTCGCGAGTGCGGCCGTGGCGACCACGGTCTTGAGCGTCGAGGCCGGCGTGGCCGGGACGCGGCCCCGCTGGTCGAGCAGCACCCGGCCGCTGGAGGCGTCGACGACGAACGCCGCCGGGCCGGCCAGCACGGGATCGCCGAGCGTCCCGGCGAGACGCGTGGCCACGGCGGCGGGGTCGGGGGCGGGCGCCGCCGGATCGAGGCCGGCCAGCGCCACGACCCCCGGCCGTCCCGCGGCACCGCCCGGCCCCGCGTCCGCCCCGGCGGCGGGCACCGGGGCCAGCGATCCGGCGAACAGGGCGCCGGCGAGCGCGGTGAGCCCTCCCAGGCGGGCTACCGGCGCGGCGGATATCACCTCGGGGACACTACGCAACGCCCGCCGGGCGCGGGGCCGCCCCGTCCGGATCGGTGCCCGCGATCCCTCTCGGCCGCCGCACGCAGAGTTCGACCGGCTGTGGGAGATGCGACCGGGAGCGGGAGCGGATGCCCGCGGTGGCGCAGGCCGGACGGCTGTGTCACCGTATGGCGCGAGGTGGCGGGGCGGCCCCCGCCCTGGGATCCCGGCCGGACCGGACCGGTTCGCGCGTCGGCGCGCCGTCCGGCGAACGGTGGTGTGGCGATGCCGACCGGGTGGCCCCGGTTGGGGGTGGCTTCCGGGACACTGGATGTCGACCTCCTCGGGCGTGATGTCCGGCCGGGGGCCCGCCGTGGCCGTGGCCGTGGTGCGGGGCGCCGCGAGCCGTGGCACCCGCCTGGCGGTGCCGGGCCGACCATCGCGGTCCGAGGAGCAGGTGCAGACATGGCAGCCGTCCGGAACGGACCGGGCGGTCCCGATCGTGAAGGAGACAGGGAGCGGAGTGGACCTTGAGTTCGATGTGACCATCGAGATCCCCAAGGGTCAGCGCAACAAGTACGAGATGGATCACCACACCGGGCGTATCCGGCTGGACCGGATGCTGTTCACCTCCACCCACTACCCCTCGGACTACGGGTTCATCGAGGGGACCCTCGGGCGTGACGGTGACCCGCTGGACGCACTGGTCCTGCTGGAGGAGCCGACCTTCCCGGGCTGCCTCGTGCGGTGCCGGACGATCGGCATGTTCGAGATGACCGACGAGAAGGGGCCGGACGACAAGGTCCTCTGCGTCCCGGTCGCGGACGTCCGCCAGGAGCACCTGCGGGACCTGCGCCACCTGCCGGAGTTCGACCGGCTGGAGATCCAGCACTTCTTCGAGGTCTACAAGGACCTCGAGCCCGGCAAGTCGGTCGAGGGCGCCTCGTGGGTCGACCGCAAGGAGGCCGAGCGGGAGATCCTCGCCTCGATCAAGCGGCTGCGCGAGTCCGAGGCCACGGCGGCCGAGGGGCACGACCAGGAGGCCGAGTCGAAGTCCGCGTGACCGGCTGTTCGTCGCGGCGCCGCCTCCTCACGCACCGGTTTCGGCCGGCCGCCTGAGGGGGCGGACGCCCGCGCGGACCACCGCCCCGACACCACCCGTTCATGATCAACATCGGTGTGGGGGGCGACCGGAACGCCGAGGAGGCGGGGGACTTCCCGTGGAGGGGGAGTGGCCGCGGGGGAAGGCGGCGTGATGCCAGTTTCCCCGTGTGTCGTGTCCGGTTTGTCCCTAGGTTTCTGGCAGGGAACGCCGTGACAGTGTCAGAACGCTGTCACCGACCGCCGCCGCGGACCGCCGCCGCCGAACGGCCTCGGACCGCTGACGCGGTAGCCCGACGCAAAGATCGCAACCCGAGGCACGGCCTGGACAGCGGTCGTGCGTGTGGGACAGCGAGGCGACGTCGGCGTGCGACCGGTGTGCTGCGGGAGCCATCGAGGTCTGGCCCGCGAGAGCCCCGGTCAGACGGGGTGTGAGCCGGAGGCGGGGATTGAACCCGCGACCTATCGCTTACGAGGCGATTGCTCTGCCACTGAGCTACTCCGGCGATCGGCCAGGATCGCACCGGCCGGAACCGAGTATGCCAGACGGCGCGGGGCGGCTGTCGCCGGTGGTGCGCGCCGTTCGCCGACGGCCGCGACTCGGCCGTTGGCGCCCATCGCCCGATGGTGCGGCGCGCGGACGCGGCGGCGCGAACGATCGTGGGATGTGATCCCAGCGGACCGTCATGGCCCCGCGCCCTGTGGGCCGATGACGTGACGATCGGTTTGTATCCAATCCGTTTATTGTCACATTTTCTGGGGCGTGGGGCGTCGAACGGCGCAAATCGCTACCCCGCTCGCAGTGGTTCCGGAGAGGATGCGTAGGGTTTCGCTCCATGACCGGGGCCGGAGACGCTGCACCTGCCGCAGCGACGACGCGAGGAGCCTCGCTCCTCGTCGCCGAGGATGATGAGGCGTCGCGCGTGGCACTTGCGCGCAGCCTGGAAAGATTCGGCTATCGCGTGCTGGAGGCCGCGGACGGCGAAGCCGCCCTGCGGCTGTTCCAGACAACGGAGATCGATCTGGTGGTGCTGGACGTCGCGATGCCGCGGATGGACGGCTTCGCGGTGCTCAGCCGCCTGCGCCAGACCAGCGAGGTTCCGGTGATCATGCTCACCGGGCGCGCCGAGGAGGTCGACCGGGTGGTCGGCCTCGAGCTGGGTGCCGACGACTACGTCGTGAAGCCGTACTCGCTGCGCGAGCTGGTCGCCCGGGTGCGGGCCCGGCTGCGCCGCCGCCCGGCCGAGCCGCCGCCCCAGCGCAACGGGGATGGCAACGACCCGCTCGTCTACGGGGACGTGTCGATCGACCTGCGGGCCCGCGAGGTCGCCGTCGCTGGCGAGCGCATCGACCTCACAGCGCGCGAGTACGAGCTGCTGGCCTTCCTGGCCCGCCACCCGCGGCGGGTGTTCAGCCGTGAGGAGCTGCTCGAGCAGGTCTGGGGAACGCGCTTCCAGGACCCGGCGACCGTCACCGAGCATGTGCGACGGGTGCGCACGAAGGTGGAGGGTCGCCCGCCTCAGCGCCGGCTGGTCACCACCCTGCGCGGGATGGGCTACCGCTTCGACCCGTGATCGCCCCGCGTTCCGGTCAGGAACGGCGCCACTGACGGGTGCGCTGTCGGGAGGCGCCGGGGCCGGGCGCCGCGGGTGCGTCCGCGCGCGTCGTGTCCAGCGGGCTCGGGGTCGGCGGGCTCGGGGTCGGCGTACTCGGGGTCGGCGTACTCGGGGTCGACGGCCGCGGGGCGGATACCCGCGGGTAGGCGGCGTCGTGCGCAGCCCGGGCGCCGCAGACCGAGGCTCGCTCGCAGGACGTCCGACCGCCCTCGTCGAGGGCGACGACGACCTCCTGGCGCGGCACGTCGTGGCGCACGACCCGGCCCTCGCCGTGCGGCGTGCAGGCCCGCTCGCCGACCGCCGGCACCGCCTGGGCGAACTCCTCGTACAGCGGATGCTCGTAGCGCAGGCAGCACATCAGCCGCCCGCACGCCCCGCTGATGCGCATCGGGTTGAGGGCGAGGTGCTGGTCCCGCGCCATTCGCAGGCTCACCGGCTCGAAGTCGGTGAGGAACGTCGCGCAGCACAGGTCCCGCCCGCACGAGCCGATGCCGCCCTGGGCCCGGGCGCCGTCGCGGGCGGACAGCTGGCGCAGCCGTACCCGGGCGGCCAGCGTCCGGTTGAGGTCCCGGACGAGCCCGCGGAAGTCGACCCGGCCCTCCGCGGTGAAGAAGACGGTGTACCCGCCGGATTCCGGGGTGTGATCCACTCCGACGATCTTCATGGGCAGGTCGTGCTCCCGGGCCAGGCGACGGGCGGCCACCCGGGCCCGGGCCCGCCGGCGCCGGGACAGCTCCGAGCGCCGCAGGTCCTCCTCGAGGGCCATCCCCACCAGCACCGGAAGCCCACCGACGTCGTCGGACACCCACTGTGGCGCCCACATGCAGGTGGCGACCTCGGGGCCGTCGTCGGTCGGCATGAGGACGTGGTCGCCGACCCGTGGCGTGAGGGGCCCCGGGTCGGCGTAGTACAGCCTGCCGCGGGGGGAGAACACCACCGCGCACATCATCGGCACGGGTCGGATATGCCCGGCCGCTTCGGGCCTGAACCCTCCTTTCGGGCGGTCGGGTCCCGCCCACGGCCCGGTCAGATCTCGCGCAGCGTGAGGATCAGCGATTCGACGGCGAGCAGAGGAACGAGCCCGGGGTTGTCCGCCAGGGCCGTCCGGGTCGCCAGCACGGCCTCCAGGCATCGCAGCGCCCGATCGGGGGTGGAGGCCGCCGCGAGGCGCGAGGCCTCGGCGGCCTGATCGGGATGGATCGCGTCGACCGGGGCGCCCAGCTGTTCGGCCAGCACGTCGCGGTACAGCCCGGCGAGGTCCACCAGGGCCCGATCCAGGGAGTCGAGGATCGTGCGCCGGCCTCGGCTCTTCTGGGTGCGCTCCAGCTCCTTCAGCGCGCCCGCGGCGCCGCGCACCACCATCGTGCGCGCCTTGGCACCCGCCTTCGGCGCGCGGGCGGAGCGCGACTTCCCGCCCGAGGCGGTCGCGCCGACGCCCAGCGCCGTCTTCAGGGCCTCCGTCTCGGCCTCGTCCCGCTCGGCGCCCGCGGCCTCGGCGTCGGCGTTCGCCGCGTTGACGAGCTCCGCGGCGGCCGCCAGGCAGTCGCCGACCCGGCCGATCCGGGACGGAATGCGCAGCACCGCCGCACGGTGGGCGCGGGCGGCCTCGTCGGTGGCGAGCCGGCGGGCCAGCGCGAGATGGCCCTGCGAGGCGCGTGCGGCGGTCTGCGCGGTGCGCTCGTCGACGCCCTCCCGCAACAGCATGTCGAGCACGTCGGCGGCGGTGGGCAGGCGCAGGGCCACCGTCCGGCACCGAGACCGGATGGTCGGCAACACGTCGGAGACCGCGGGGGCGCACAGCAGGAACACGGCCCGCTCCGCCGGCTCCTCCAGCGCCTTGAGCAGCGCGTTGGCGGCGGCTTCGGTGAGCCGGTCGGCGTCGGTGAGCAGCAGGATCCGCCATCGGCCGGCGGTGGGGGCGCTGGCGGCGTCGCGAACGAGGGCACGTACGTCCTTCACCCCCAGGGAGAGGCCCTCCGGGGTGATCGTGCGCAGGTCCGCAGCGGTGTCGGTGAGCACGGTGTGGCAACCGGCGCACTCACCGCAGCCGGGGGTGTCGCGCTCGCAGTTCAGGCTGGCGGCAAACGCCCGCGCGGCCTCCTGCCGCCCGGAGCCCGAAGGCCCGGTGAACAACCACGAATGGGTCATCCCCGACCGGCTGGCGGCGGACTCGCCGAGGCCGGGCGGCGATGCGCCCTCGCCTGCCGAGCGTCCTGCCGTGCCCGCGGACGCCGCCGAGCCCCGGGCCGCGGACGCCGCGGCGGTGCGCAGGGTCGCGACCACCGCGTCCTGCCCGACGAGCGAATCCCAGACGGTCACGGCCCCATCATCCACCCCGTACCGGGTGGCGGGGATCAGACGGCCGTCGGGATGACGTGCCGGGTCAGCCGGGACGCGAGCCGGGCTCGGATCGTCGCGTGGATCTCGTCGCGGTCCTGGGTCGCGTCGACGACGAGGTAGTGGGAGGCGTCCCGCCGCGCCTGGCGTCGCAGCGCGTCACGGACCCGGTGGTGATAGTCGAGCATCTCGGCGTCGAGCATCTCGGCGTCGAGCATCTCGGCGTCGAGCACTTCGGCGGGATCGTGGGTCTGCGGGGCGAGGGCGCCGGCGCGGCGCAGTCCCACCTCCGGTGGCAGGTCGAGCAGGACGGTCAGATCCGGGGTGAGCGCTTGGACCGCCCACTGGGTGAGCCGGCCGAGCTCGTCCGAGACCGGCGTCCCGTGTGCGCTCTGGTAGGCCGCCGCCGCGTCGATGTACTGGTCGGAGACGACGATCGCGCCCCGCGCCAGCGCCGGCTCGATGACCCGGGCGACGTGCTCGGCGCGGTCGGCGGCGTCCAGCAGCGCCTCGGTGCGGGTGTGCAGCCGGGTGGCGGGGTCGAACAACAATGCCCGCAGCCCGGCGCCGGTCTCGGTACCGCCGGATCCGGAGGTCACGACGATCTCTCGCCCCTGCTCGGCGAGCCAGCCGCGCAGCAGCTCCACCTGGGTCGTGCGGCCGGAGCCCTCGATGCCCTCGACCGCGATCAGGAACCCGCCGTGGCGGGGGAGCCTGGACGACGCCGGCCGGCGGCCGCGCAGCGCGTTCCACAGCTCCGGCCAGACCGCGACACCGGCGCGCTCGTCCATCTGGCGGTAGGCGAACAGGCCGACGGCCACCGCAAGCAGACCGCCACAGAGCAGCACCACCGTGACACCGTCCGCGCGCACGGTGATGTCACCCCAGAGGTGGACGCCGTGCGAGCCGATGAGGCCGACCAGCCCGGGTGCCGCGGCGAGCACGACCAGCAGGTCGATGCGGACCAGGGACTGCACCAGCGCGAAGGTCCGCCCGCGCAGCTCGTCGGATACCTCGGCCTGCAGCAGCGTGTACCCGGTCACCCAGGCGACCCCGGCGAACGCCCCCACCGCGACGACCAGGATGCAGGCGATCACCAGGTTCGGGATGACGGCGACGACGACCAGGGTGACGCCCGCGGCGGTGACGCAGACGCCGAACAGGCGCGTCCGGCTGTAGTCGCCGAGCAGCTTCGGCCCGGCGGCCATGCCCGCGGCGAGACCGATGAACACCGCGCCGAACAACACGCCGTAGGCCGAGTCGCCGCCGCCGAGGATCTCGACGTACAGCCGGCCCAGCGCGATCACGCACCCGGCACCGGCGAACCCGCCGAGGATGCCGACGACCAGGCCGCGGACCAGCCGGTCCTGGCCGACGTAGCGCCAACCCTCGGTGATGGAGGCGAGGAAGCCGGGTTCCGGCCCCGACTCCGGCCGGGCCGCCCGCCCGATGCCCCGCAGGCCCCAGATGACGATCGCCGAGCCGAGGAAGGTGGCGGCGTTGAAGTAGAGGGCGAGGTCGACCGAGGAGTCCCGGAAGAAGGAAACGCTGGGGCCCAGCGCACGCGAGATCGTCGCCAGCAGCGTGAAGATCGCGGCGGCGAGAGGCGCGGTGCCGTAGGTCATGATCAGGCTGAGCGTGTTCGCCGCGGCGAGCCGTTCACGCGGCACCAGATGCGGGACGCTCGCGTCCTTCGCCGGTGCCCAGACCAGAGTCACCGCCTCCACCAGGAACGACGCGATGAGCAGCCATTCGAGCGTGCCGATGATCGGGATGGAGACGAACAGCCCGAACCGGATCACATCGGTGACGACCATGGTCAGCCGGCGGTCGAGGCGGTCGGCGAGCGCGCCGGCCAGCGGCCCGAGGATCAGCGCCGGCATCAGCCGGACGATGAGCAGTGAGCCGATGGCGTACGCCTGCCCGGAGAAGCTCTCCTGCAGCTGCGTGACGAGGGCGGTCGTCGCCAGCAGGCCCATCCAGTCACCGAGGCTGGACAGGCTCAGCTGGATCCACATCCGCCGGAACTCCGGGATGCGCAGCACGGCGACGATGTCGCTGTCGCCGCCGTCGGTGGCGTCCGCGCGCGGTGGCGGGGACGGGACCGTCGTCACCGGATGTCGGCTCGACGCGCGGCGCATCCGTGGCCGGCAGGTCCCGCGCCGCGCGGTACCGGGTGAACCGCCGGCCCGGGGGTCGGCGTCATCCCCCGATGCCGGGTGTGACGGCGGCGCGGCGGGCTGATCCGCGGCGGGCTGATCCGCGGTGGGGCGATCCGCGCCGGGTATCCCGGTGGCCGGTGCCGAGTGCTCCACCGTCGTCTCGACCGGCGTGGCGTCCGGCGGCGCGAGGTCTGCCCGCACCGGCTCGGCCTGTGCCAGATCAGCCCGTGTGGACCCGGCGTCCGCCGGCGCCGCGTCGGTCGGCCCGTGGGACCGACCGATCGGCCGGACCATCAGCTCGCCCGGCGGGCGTCACCGGAACTCGCGCCCGCGCCGCCGTCCGCGCCGCTGTCCGCGGCATCGGTCGTGGCGGTCTTCCTGGCCGTCGCCGCCTTCACGGATCCGGACTTCGCTGTGCCGCTCTTGGCTGTGCCGCTCTTGGCGGTCCTGGATTTCGCCGTGCCGCTCTTCGCCGAGGTGGATTTGCTCTTGGCGGGTGCCTTGGCGGTCGTGCGGGGGGCGCGCTTGGTCGCCGGGCCGCGGGCACGGCGGTCGGCGAGCAGCTCCGCCGACCGCCCATCGGTGATCGTCTCCACGGCGTCGCCCTTGCGCAGGCTCGCGTTGGTCTCCCCGTCGGTCACGTACGGGCCGAAGCGGCCCTCGCGGATGACCATCTGCTTGCCGCTCACCGGATCGTTGCCGAGCTCGCGCAGTGGCGGCGTCTGGGCGGCTGCCCGCCGTCCCCGGGCCTTCGGCTGCGCGAGCAGCGCCAGCGCCTCGGGGAGCGTCACGGTGAACAACTGCTCCTCGGACTCCAGCGACCGGCTCTCGGCGCCCTTCTTCACGTACGGGCCGTAGCGGCCGTTCTGCGCGGTCACCTCCTCGCCGTCCTCGGCGGCGCCGAGGTTGCGCGGCAGCGAGAGGAGGCGGATCGCGTCGTCGAGCGTCAGCGTCTCCAGCGACATCGTGCGCAGCAGGCTGGACGTGCGCGGCGGATCGGTGTCGGTGGTGACGTAGGGGCCGAACCGGCCGGCCTTCGCCGTGATGGTCGCGCCGCCGGCCGGATCGACGCCGAGGACGCGGTCGCCGCTCGGCGCGGCCAGCAGCTCCAGCGCGCGGGCGACGGTGAGCTCGTCGGGCGCCAGGTCGTCGGGCACGCTGGCTCGGCCGTCCCCGCGCTGGACGTATGGCCCGTACCGGCCGACCCGGACCACCACGGACGTGCCGTCGTCGGCCTCGCCGAGCGGGATCGAGTTGACCTCGCGGGCGTCGATCTCGCCGAGGCGCTCGCTGACCAGATGCTTCAGGCCCGCCTCGGTGGCGGTGGCGGTGGCGGTGCCGTCGCCGGTGCCGAAGTAGAAGCGGGTCAGCCAGTCGGTCGAGGCCGCCTCGCCGGAGGCGATGTCGTCGAGATCATCCTCCATCGTGGCGGTGAACCGGTAGTCGACCAGCCGGGAGAAGTGGTCCTCCAGCAACCCGACCACGGCGAACGCGACGAAGCTCGGGACCAGCGCCGAGCCCTTCTTCCAGACGTAGCCGCGGTCCTGGATCGTGCCGATGATCGACGCGTAGGTGGACGGCCGGCCGATCCCGAGTTCCTCGAGCGTCTTGACCAGGCTCGCCTCGGTGAAGCGGGCCGGCGGGCTGGTGGCGTGCCCGCGGGGCGTGAGCGAGCGGGTGGTCAGCGGGTCGCCCTCGCGGACGTCCGGCAGGCGCCGCTCGCGGTCCTCCAGCTCGGCGTCGGGGTCGTCGGCGCCCTCGACATAGGCGCGCAGGAAGCCGGGGAAGGTGATGACCTTGCCGGACGCGGAGAACTCGGCGTTCTCGCCGGCCGAGCTGGTCGCGCCGAGGCGGATCGTGGCGCTCGTCCCGCGGGCGTCGGACATCTGGCTGGCGACGGTGCGCTGCCAGATGAGCTCGTAGAGGCGGTAGGAGTCGCCGTCCAGCTCGCCGCGCACCTCGCCCGGGGTGCGGAAGTGGTCGCCCGCGGGCCGGATCGCCTCGTGCGCCTCCTGGGCGTTCTTCACCTTCTTGGCGTAGGTGCGCGGGCGCGGCGGCACGTACTCGGGGCCGTAGAGCGTCTCGGCCTGGGCCCGGGCCGCCGTGAGCGCCGTCTCGGACAGGTTCGTCGAGTCCGTGCGCATGTAGGTGATGTAGCCGTTCTCGTACAGCCGCTGCGCGATCTGCATGGTGCGCTGGCTGGAGTACCGCAGCTTGCGCCCGGCCTCCTGCTGCAGCGTCGAGGTCATGAACGGCGGGTAGGGGGAACGCCGGTAGGGCTTGGTCTCGACGGAGCGCACCGCGAAGGCCGCGTCCGCCAGCCGCTCGGCGAGGGCGTGCGCGCCCTGCTCGTCGAGCCGGGTGACGCCCGCGGTGGTCAGCTCGCCGGTGGCGGCGAAGTCCCGGCCGGTCGCGATCCGGCTGCCGTCCAGGGCGACCAGCGTCGCCGGCAGGGGTGTGCGCTCGACCTCGGCGTCGGCACCGGCGGGGGCGCCGCCGTCCCCGCCGGCCGGGGCCGCGGCCCAGCCCTGGCGGGCGACCGTCGCCCCGAACAGGCCCTCGATGTTCCAGTACTCGGCGGAGCGGAAGCGCATCCGAGCCCGCTCACGCTCGACGAGCACGCGGGTCGCCACGCTCTGCACCCGGCCCGCCGAGAGCTTCGGCATGACCTTCTTCCACAGCACGGGGGAGACCTCGTAGCCGTAGAGACGGTCGAGGATGCGACGGGTCTCCTGGGCGTTGACCAGGTTCTCGTCGATCTCCCGCGGGTTGTCGACGGCGCGGCGGATCGCCTGCGGAGTGATCTCGTGGAAGACCATCCGCTTGACCGGCACGGTCGGCTTCAGCGTCTGCAGCAGATGCCAGGCGATCGCCTCGCCCTCGCGGTCCTCGTCTGTCGCGAGGTAGAGCTCGCTGGCGTCCTTCACCAGCGCCTTGAGCTTGCTGACCTGGAGCTTCTTGTCCGCCGTGACCACGTAGAGCGGCTCGAAGTCATTGTCGACGTCGACGCCGAGGCGGGCCCAGGGCTTGCCCCGATGTGCCGCCGGGACATCGGCGGCGCTGCGCGGCAGATCCCGGATGTGCCCGATGCTCGACTCCACCTGCCAGCCCGGGCCGAGGTATCCGGCGATCGTCTTCGCCTTCGCCGGCGACTCCACGATCACCAGCCGGGTGCCCGACCCGGCGGCCGGCAGGTCCGCGTCACCGGAGGCGGCGCCGCGGTCGGCGGTGCTCGCCCGGCGCCCCGAACCGCGGCTGGCCGGTGTGCGGGCGCTGGGCGCCGTGGTGACGCCGGTACCCCGGCCCGCGGCCTGCGGGCCGTCCGTGGACGCCTCGGCGGCCGCCGTGCCGGGGCTCGGCGTGGCGCCGTTGCCCGCGGGCTCGGCGGGCTCGGCGACCCGTGCGGATGACCGCGCGGTCGTCCGTGTCGTCGTCTTCGTGCGCGGTGGCACTTCTCTCCTCGGTGCGGCTGCTGGCTGCGGGCCCGGCGGATGGAGCGTAGGGCGCCCCTGGCGAGCGTAGGTCCCGGATATGGCGGATGTTGCTCGGGCGGAGCGCGGTGCTGGTCGTGACATGGGCTTCGGACGGGGGTCCGGCGGGTACCGGTCGAGCGGTGAGCGGCCGCCGGAGTGATAGCGACGCCTCGCAGCACCGTACGCCGCCGCCGGACTCCGCGGAGCGTGCCGTCCGGGCATGGCGCTGGTGCTCGAACGTCTACCCGCGGCGCACCGGCGCACGCCTCGACGGCCCGGGAGGGCCCGCACGACGGTGTAACACGGCGGTCTCGGGCCGCCCACCGCCGGCCCATCGATGTCACTGTGGGTAGTGGATGGTCGCGGTGTTCGCACCCGTCGCGCCGACCAGCGCCGGGCGGGCGAGCGGCCGCCGCTTCCGCCGGGCCGTCCCCTGCCGCGCAGGTCAGGTGACCGGCCGCCGGCGGGCGCCGCCCCGCGGCCCGGACAGCCGGGGCCGCGGGGTGGTGCGGGCCGTCAGGCGCTGATCTTCTCTTCGTCCTGGCCTGTCGGCTGTGCGACAGGGGGGTCACCGGCGATGGACGCGCCTCGCCGCCGGGACACGACGATCACGGCCGCGATGACGGCGACGGCGACGAGCGCGACGGTCACCCGCAGCGCGGTGTTGCGGTCCGTCCCGACCGAGTACTTCACCACCGTCGGCGCGATCAGCAGGCTGACCAGGTTCATGACCTTGAGCAGCGGGTTGATGGCCGGGCCGGCCGTGTCCTTGAACGGGTCGCCGACCGTGTCGCCGATGACGGTGGCCGCGTGGACCTCCGATCCCTTGCCGCCGTGGGTGCCGTCCTCGACGAGCTTCTTCGCGTTGTCCCAGGCGCCGCCGGAGTTCGCGAGAAACACCGCCATCAGGACGCCACCCGCGATGGCGCCGCCGAGAAACGCCCCCAGCGGGGGGTATCCCAGCCCGAAACCGACGGCGATCGGGGCGAGGACGGCCAGTGTGCCCGGGGTGATCAGCTCGCGGAGCGAGTCACGGGTGCAGATGTCGACGACCGCGCCGTAGTCCGGCTTCTCGGTGCCCGCCATGATGCCGGGCCGGGTGCGGAACTGGTTTCGGACCTCCAGGACGACCCGGCCGGCGGCACGCCCGACCGCGTTGATGGCCAGGCCCGAGAACAGGAACACCACGGCCGCGCCGATGATCAGGCCGACCAGTGCGTCCGGATAGGCGATGTTCAGGCCACCGACGGTGCCGCGGCCGTTCTCGGGGAGTACGCCAGCGTCACCGAGCGCGGTGGTCACCGTGTCGGTGAACGAGCCGAACAGGGCGGCGGCGGCGAGGACGGCGGTGGCGATCGCGATGCCCTTGGTGATGGCCTTCGTGGTGTTGCCGACCGCGTCCAGCGACGTGAGGATCTCGCCGCTGGCCTCGTCCAGTTCGCCGGACATCTCGGCGATGCCCTGGGCGTTGTCGCTCACCGGCCCGAAGGTGTCCATCGAGACGATTACGCCGACCGTGGTGAGCAGGCCGGTGCCGGCCAGCGCCACCGCGAACAGCGCGATGGTGACGCTGCCGGAACCGAGTAGGTACGCCCCGAAGACGGCGGCCGCGATGAGCAGCGCGGAGTAGACCGCGGACTCGAGTCCGACGCCGATGCCGGCGAGGATGTTCGTGGCCGGTCCGGTGAGGGACGCCTCGGCGATGCCGCGCACCGGCCGGCGGCTCGTCTCGGTGAAGTAGCCGGTCAGCAGCTGGATCGCCGCGGCGAGCACGATGCCGATGAGCACGGCACTGATGGCGATGACCCGGGGATTTCCGGACTGGGTGCTCCCGGCCATCCCGGGAAAGTCGACGAAACTCGTCGGGAGGTAAAGCAGGCAGACGATGACGACGCCGACGGCGGACACCACGGCGGAGACGAAGAACCCGCGGTTGATGGCGGCCATCCCCGACCGGTCACGTGCCCGCGGCGAGACCGCGAAGATGCCGATGACCGCGGTGATCACCCCGACGGCGGGAATCAGCAGCGGAAAGACCAGGCCGCGTTCACCGAACGCGCTGACGCCGAGGATGAGCGCCGCGACCAGGGTCACCGCGTAGGACTCGAACAGGTCCGCCGCCATGCCGGCGCAGTCACCCACGTTGTCGCCGACATTGTCGGCGATCGTCGCGGCGTTGCGCGGGTCGTCCTCGGGAATTCCCTGCTCCACCTTGCCGACGAGATCCGCGCCGACGTCCGCCGCCTTCGTGAAGATCCCGCCGCCGACCCGCATGAACATCGCCAACAGCGCGGCGCCGAACCCGAACCCCTCCAGCACCTGCGGAGCGGTGTCCCGGAAGACGAGCACGACGACCGCGGCGCCGAGCAGCCCCAGGCCGACGGTGAACATTCCCACGACGCCGCCGGTGCGGAAGGCGATCCGCACGGCGGCCCGTTCGCCGCGGGTCATCGCCGCGGCGGCCGTCCGGGTGTTCGCCCTGGTGGCGAGCGACATCCCGACGAACCCGACGAGTGCCGAGAAGATCGCTCCGACCACGAAGAACGCGGAGCGGCCAACCTTGGCGCCGGTGTCGTCCGCCGGCAGGAGAAGCAGCACGAACGGAATCACGACGACGAATCCGGCAAGCGTCCGGAACTGCCGTCTCAGGTAGGCCGCGGCGCCCTCCTGGACGGCGCGCCCGACCTCCACCATCCGCGGGGTACCGGGATCGGCGGCCAATACCTCCCGTACCAGGTAGCCGGCAACGAGCAGCGCGAGGGCTGCGACGATCGCCACACCGGCGACCAGGCCTAGGGATCCGCCACTAAGGTCGATTCCAGTGCCCTCGGACTGGAGGGCGTGGATCGGGGACATGGCTCCTCCCGGGTCTGCTCTGTGCGCCCACCGCCTCGCTCGGATAGCCCGTCGGTGCCATACCGGTGGAAACGACGGTCATGGAGACGTCGGCGGCCGGGCGTCGCATCCGGCGACGCCCGGGTTCAGTTCCGCCGGATTTCTCCCGTTTTCGACGTATCCGACGGTTCTTTCGGGGGGCACAAGGGGTCTCCGACGGTTCGAACTCAACCGTCCGTGAGATGCGGCGGAGTCTATCCACACCAGTGTGACGTGCGCTGCTTTTTCTGGGCCGGCTGCCCGGGTCGGCCTATTCTGCGTGTTTTTGCCACGATAAGAGATGGCATTGCTGCCTTAATGCCGAATACGGCAGATCCTGAAGGACGCAGCCCGGACGAGTCCGACCGCTCACGCCAGGCGGCTAAGCCCGTCATCCGGCGTCCCGCGACCGCTGGCGGCCCGCGGCGCTTCGCGGCGCCGGGGCCGCGCGGACGTGGCCGTGCGGAAAGTGGCCGTGCGGGAATGGCCGTGCGGAGGTGGCCTCACTGGGCCGACCCGGTCGCCATCCCGGACGGCCGTGACCGGTCGCTCGCTACCGGACGGGCTTGGGTGGTACCGCGCTGAGGTCGGTGTGCCAGGTCATGGCGACGACCGTCCCCACTCCGTCGGGCCCGCGACTGATCTCGACCTCGTCGACGAGGCCCTCGATGAGGGCGAGGCCAAGGCCGGACGGGAGGCCCGCGGTGTCCTCGTCCGGGTCGTCCTGCGCGTCCGGTCCGCCCGCGGCGGGCTGCGACCACCAGGGGGGGTCGACGACGGACTCCGGCTCAAGATCGAGAAGCGCGGACGCGGTGACCAGGCCGCCATCCGGCCCCGGCGCGACCTCGTCACCCGTCCGGCCGCGGTCGGCGACCGTGATGGTGAACGATTCGGGTGCGTCGATGAGCGCGACAAGCACCGGGGACTGCGGCGCGTGCCGGCGGTTCACCCGCACCGCGCGGGCGCATGCCTCCGTGACCGCGAGTTTGATCTCGTCGGCTGCGCCGGCGGGCACGCCCGCTCGCCGGCTGACCGCCGTTGCGATCATACGTGCGGTGCGGACGTGCCCGTTCAGGGCGGCGAACCGCAGCTCAACGGTGGGCATACGGCAGCCCTGCCTTTCCGAGGGGCGTGGTTTCCGGATCGCCGCTCACTCGTGGGCCGCGAGCGCTTCCTCGACGGAGGAGTGGATCGGGAAGACCTTCGTGAGCCCGGTGATCCGGAAGATCTTGAGAATGCGCTCCTGGGTGCAGACGAGCCGCAGCGAGCCCTCGTGCGCGCGCACCCGCTTGAGCCCACCGACGAGGACGCCGAGGCCGGTCGAGTCGAGGAACTCGACCCCCTCCATGTCGACGACGAGGTGGTAGGACCCTCCGGAGACGAGATCGATCAGCTGCTCGCGAAGCTTCGGCGCGGTGTACACGTCGATCTCGCCGCCCACCACGACGACCGTGTGGTTGCCTTCCTGGCGAGTCGTGAGGGACAGGTCCACGGATCCTCCTTGTGTGCCTCCGGCCGTCCCGCGCTTCGGGCGACCGACATCACGGCGCCATTACCCTCCCACGGGGAGGATCAATCCGGTGGCCCGCGACACAGATCGCGGGTTCACGGCATCGTGGCGGCGCTGTCGACGACGTCTGCTGGAAATCTATCCCCGATCTTGGCTCGCGGGGGTCGCTTGGCGGCCTCGGGTCGCGGCCGTCGCGCGGATTGTCCGTCGGGTGGCGGCCCGTGGCCCGGCATCGTTCGGCTGTCGGCGGCGGCGCCGTGGGGGTGCCGGTCGGTGACGTCGGACCGAACGCGCCGGAATCATCCGTGCGAGTGGGGCGGGCGCCCGCATATCCTCGACGGTCGTGAGTTCGTCGGCGGAGGTGGACGGCGCGGCGGCGGTCCTGGCCGGGCTTCGTCGGGACGTCCGGCGCGCGGGCTGCATGACGCATGTCGAGCCGGTTCCCGCGCGCCCTGGCCGGCGGGCGCCGTGGCCGGAGTGGATCGATCCGGTCCTGCGCGGGCGCTGGACGGCCGCGGGCATCGAGGCGCCGTGGACGCATCAGGCTTCCGCTGCCGAGGCGGCGCACGCGGGCCGCAGCGTCGTGCTGGCGACCGGTACCGCCTCGGGCAAGTCGCTCGGATACCTGATGCCGGTGCTGTCCCGGCTGCTCGCGGAACCGTCCGCGCGGGCGCTCTATCTGTCCCCGACCAAGGCGCTCGCCCACGACCAGCTGCGTTCGGTACGGGCCCTGCGGCTCGCCGTTCGGGCCGCGACGTACGACGGCGACACGCCGGCCGCCGAGCGGGACTGGGTCCGCGCGCACGCCGGGTTGGTGCTCACCAACCCCGACATGCTGCACCGTGGGGTCCTGCCCCAGCACCGTAGGTGGGCGCAGTTCCTGCGGGGTCTGCGGTTCGTGGTCATCGACGAGTGCCATGGTTACCGCGGCGTCTTCGGTGCCCACGTGGCCGCGGTCATCCGTCGCCTGCGCCGGGTCTGCGCGCGGTACGGCGCGGCTCCGGTGTTCGTGCTGGCGTCCGCGACCGTCGCCGATCCCGGCGTGTCGGCGGGCCGGCTCACCGGTGTCGACGTCGAGGTGGTCGACGGCGACGGCGCGCCGCGCGGTCCCCTGGACTTCGTGCTCTACGAGCCGCCCCTGCTCTGGACCGGGCCGGGAAGCGGGGGGCCGGCCGACCAGCCACATGGCGGCGGCGAGAACGGCGCGCCGGTGCGTCGGTCGGCGACCGCGGAGTCGGCGGACCTGCTTGCCGACCTCGTCGCGGACGGCGTGCGCACCCTGGTCTTCGTCCGCTCCCGCCGGTCCGCCGAGGTCGTGGCGGTCAACGCCCGGCGCGAGCTCGGGCGTGTCGCCGTCGACCTCGCGGACCGGGTGGCCGCCTACCGCGCCGGCTACCTGCCGGAGGAGCGGCGGGAGCTGGAACGCCGGCTGCGGTCGGGGGAGCTGCTCGGTGTCGCCGCCACCTCGGCCCTGGAGCTGGGCGTGGACATCAGCGGCCTGGACGCCACGATCACCGCGGGCTTCCCGGGCACCCTCGCGTCGCTGTGGCAGCAGGCCGGCCGGGCCGGCCGGGACGGCAGCCGTTCCCTCGCGGTGCTGGTCGCGAGGGACGACCCCCTCGACACCTACCTGGTGCATCACCCCGAGGCGGTGTTCGGTCGGCCGGTGGAGGCAAGCGTCTTCGACCCCGACAACCCCTACGTGCTCGCCCCGCAGCTGGAGTGCGCGGCCGCCGAGCTTCCGCTCACCGAACCGGACCTCGAGCTGTTCGGCCCGGCCGCCGCGCGGGTCGTCGACGACCTCGTCCGCCGCGGCCGGCTGCGGCGGCGGACCACCGGCTGGTACTGGACCCAGCGGGCGCGGCCCGACCTCGATATCAGGGGGGCCGGCGGCCCGCCCGTGCGCATCGTCGAGACGGCCACCGGCCGCCTGCTGGGCACCGTGGACGCCGGTGCCGCCCATGCGGCCGTACATCCGGGCGCCGTCTACCTGCACCAGGGCACGAGCTTCGTCGTGGACGACCTCGACCTCGCGGAGTCGGTGGCCTTCGTGCACGAGGAGGCGCCCGAATGGACGACGGTCGCGCGGGAGCACACCGACATCCGCATCGTCGAGTCGACCCGCTCGCGCACCCTGCCTGACCTGGAGGTTCATCTCGGCGTGGTCGAGGTGACCAGCCAGGTCGTCGGCTATCAGCGCCGCCTCGTCGCCACCGGGGAGATGCTCGGCCAGGAGCCGCTGGACCTGCCGCCGCGACAGCTGCGCACCCGCGCCGTCTGGTACACGGTGACCGACGAGCTGCTCGCCGACGCGGCCATCGAAGCCGGGGACGTCCCCGGCGCGGTCCACGCCGCCGAGCACGCGGCGATCGGACTGCTGCCCCTGTTCGCGACCTGCGACCGCTGGGACATCGGCGGGGTGTCGACCGAGCTGCATCCGGACACCGGGCGGACGAGCGTGTTCGTCTACGACGGTCACGCTGGTGGGGCCGGGTTCGCCGAGCGTGGGTTCCTGCGTGCGGCGGCCTGGCTGGGCGCGACCCGGGACGCGATCCGCGCGTGCGAATGCCCCGCGGGGTGCCCGTCCTGCGTCCAGTCGCCCAAATGCGGTAACGGGAACGAGCCACTGGACAAGGCGGCGGCATGGCGATTGCTCGCCGCTGTCACGGCCGCGCTCGACTGAAAGACGGATCACTCCGGGTCTGGGCGGTTCCGCCGTGACGATAGGCGGGTAGGCCGAGCCCACCGGCTGATCGCGGTCGGTCCCGCTCCCCTGGATGGCTGTGGAGGTTCCGGTGGTAACCGTCGGTGTTGTTCTGTTGCTGGTGGCTGGAGTCCTCAGCGCTGACCTCGTCCTGGAGAACAGCGGCCATACCGATGCGATGATCATGGGTCAGACACTCTCCTTCAACGTCTGGGGCCTGTTCGTCCTCGGCCTCGCCACCGGGGTGCTCGTCGTCACGGGTGTCCAGCTGCTCCTGAGCGGCATGGCCCGGGACCGGCACCGGCGTCGGATGCAGCGCCAGCGGGAGCGGGAGCTCGCGGCTCTCACCCGCGCGACCCCGACCTCGACCCTTGCGCCCGCATCCGCCCCGGCACCGGCTCCCGCCCCGGTGCCGACGGCTCCCACCCGGTCCTCGACTCCCACCGCCCCCTCGGCGCCCGCCACGGTGCCGACGGCCCCCGCCGGCGCCGGGGCCGCGGCCACCGCGTCGGCGGCGAGCCGCCCGGCCGAGCCGCGAGAGCGGCCGACCGGCATCGTCGGCCGACGTTCCGCGGCGTCGCGGCGGTCTGACGCCATCCCGGCGACCGCTGGCGCCCCGACCGCCACCGTGGGGGAGGACCGCGCCCCCCAGCGTGACGCACCCGCGAAGCGCGACGCCTCGTCGAGGGGTGACGCCTCGTCGAAGGGCGAGGACCTGTCAAAGCGCGACGCCGCGCCTGCCTGGGCAGGGGAGCCGGAACGAGAAGGCGCGCCGGTGCGCTCCGCCATGCGGGTGCCCACGCCGCCGCGACCCGACTCGGACGGCGGGACCACGAGCGGCGCCCCGAACACCCACCCCCGCCGCGGCGACCGGATCGTGGCCAGGGTGGCCGACCTACGCCGGCGGGACGGCCGCGGCGGCGATGCGGGCGACCGGCCGGCTCAGCGCCCCGTCGACGCGCGTTCCTGACCCAGGCCGGTGTCGGTGGTGTCGGTGGTGTCGGTGGGATCGGTGGGCGGCTGGTAGGCGCCAGCGGCCTGCCCCCACGGCCCCGCGCGGGCATGCGCGGTGACATCGGCTCGCACGCCCGGCAGGGCGACCTGGACGGTGACCTCGACGGCGTCGGCGACGACGTGACAGTCGACCAGGAGCGTTCCGTTCGCCGCGCTGATCCGCGCCGCGCGGGAGCAGACGGACGCCGCGTCCGCGGGGGGCATGCCGGCGGCGGCGAGCGCGGCGAGATCGGCGCCGGCCGCCGCGCGCTGGCGCGCGGCACCGATCGTCGTGAGGGTGAGGGCGAGCCCGGCCAGGCACCCCAGCGCGAGCATCGCGGCCAGCAGCAGGACCGTTGCCGATCCGGCGTCCGCGGGGAGCCGGCCGCCGCCCGCGGAGGTGGGATCGCGGGCATGACGTCTCCTCCCGAAGGCCATCCAGCCGGTCATGGCCCGGCCCGGGCGGGCGCGGAGGCCGCAGGCCGGGGCATGGCGGAGGCGGTTGGCGAGTTCGCTGGGGCTGGGGCCGGAGGGCTGTTGGTGGCCTCGGCCGCGGCGACGGCGCGGGCATTCACCACCAGATCCGGGACGAGCCGGCCGAGCCCGGCTGCCCCGATCCGAGCCGAGACCTCGACGTTCACCAGTTCGTTCCCGTGGCGTATTCGCACCTCGGCGCCGGGCGGCGCGGCCCGCGCCGCCATGGCGGCCGCCGAAGCGTCCGGTTCGCCTCGTGCTGCCAGGCGGGCGCCGATCCGCGCCGCGTCGGCGCAGCGGGCCGCGGCGGACACGGCACCGAGCAGCCAGGCGGCAAGGAGGAAGACCACGAACAGGGTGGGCAGGCCGACGGCGAGCTCGGCGGTGGCCTGACCGGCGTCGCGCCGGCCGCGCCCGGTTCGCGTCGCGGCGTGTCGACGTGGTGTTGCGGCGTGGCGCATGACGGCGGCTCAGAACGACACCGTCAGCGCGCGCTGCACGACCGAGGACATCAGCGATCGGATCGCCGAGCTGGTCACGACCGCGTAGAGGACGCTGGCGAAGGCGACGGCGGCGAGTGTGCCGATCGCGTACTCGGCCGTGGACATGCCCAGGTCGCCTCCGGTGACGCCGCCGCGGCGGCCGATCGGGATCCGGCGCAGTGCGCCTCGGACCGGCCGGCGGCGGTACGGGTGCCCGGGACGCCGGGACGATCTGGCCGGTCGGGTCGTGACCCGCGGTCGGAACATGCCTGGTGGTCGGGACATCGGATACCTCCGGGTCAGAGGGTGGGTGGTTGCGGGAGACGTCGTGATCACGCCGGCAGCAGCCCGGGGAGGGAACCGAGGACGGCGGGGACGACACCGAGGAGCAGGAACGCGGGCAGGAAGCACAGGCCGAGCGGCACGACCGCCAGGACGCCGGCCCGGCGGGCGGCGGCGATGATCTCCGCGTGCGCCTCGTCGCGGGCGCGCGCGGCGAGGCGGGTGAGGGTGGCCGCGGGTCTCGCTCCCGAGACCTGGGCCCGGTCGAAGGCGGCGACGGCGGCGCGCGTCATCACCGTCCATCGGGACCGGGGCGAGCGCAGCGGGCCCCGGCGGAACCCGGCCGGCAGCCGATCGAACGGCCGGTGGGGCGTGCTGGCACGGACCAGCTCGGTGCACGCGCGCAGGGCGGGGTCGCCGTCGGCGAGCGCGGCGGCGGCACGACGCAGCTCACGGCCGAGCGTGCCGCCGGTGGCCGTGCCCACCGCGGCCAGCGCCGCGGCGACGGTCGCACCGCCACGCAGACAGGCCGCGACCAGGTCGAGGGCCAGCGGCAGATCGGCGATCAGCCGGCCGTGCTCGGTGGCGGCGCCGGCTGGGGCGCCTCGCCGTGCGGCGTCCAGCGCGACCGGAGCCGCCCTTCGCTCGACCGCGGCGGCGAACGCCCGCATCCACCGCAGCCCGACCAGATCGGCGAGCATCCCGAGCGCGAGGCACGCGGCGCCGGCCGGGGTGTGGAGCAGTGTGTGCAGGGGGCTCGCTCCGGCGAGCGAGCCCAGAGCGATGCCGGCGACGGGCAGTGAGGCCACCAGCCGCCCGGAGGCTCGGGGCCCGGCGAGCGCGGCCGTCAGCTCGCCAGCCCGCACAGCGTCCGCCCGGGCGTGAACCGCCAGCATCGCCGCGACCGGGGCGAGCCGCGCGCCCATCATCGTGCACACCTGGTAGGCGATCCCGAGCTGGCGTACGGCCGACGCCTCGCATCGGCACAGGACCACGCCGGGGTCGTCCGGACCGGTAAGTTCCGCCGCCAGATCGCCAAGGGGAATCCAGCCCGGGTCCCGCGCGGCGAATGTGGTGGCGTGTCCCGCGAGCGCCTGCGCGGCGGCCCGCAGCGCGGGCTGCTGCGCGCCCCCCGCGTCGAGCTCGGCGGCGAACGCCGCGAGGAGGTCCTCGGCGCCGGCCCGTACCTCCTCGTGGCGTCGCCGCGCGCGGGCGCGCCGCGTGGCCCGGGCGAGACAGACGATCGCGATCATGATCGTTACGGCGGCGACGGGACCACTGGCCAGCCCGGCCATGGCGCCGAGGAGCATCGCCCCGAGCGCCGCCGCGGTCGCCGACCGGGACACCGTCCCGCGCGGCCCGCTCACGCCGGCCGCCCGGACGCCCGCCGCGCGGGTTCGAGTGGGGCGGGCAGCCCGACGCCGCGAGCACGCAGCAGGCGGCCCAGCAGCGGCAGCCCCGCGCCGACCAACTCCGCGCCAGGCCCGTGCGCGCCGACCCCTCGGCCAGGCCGCGGCGTGACCAGTGCCGGCAGCACCCGCACCAGACCGTCACCGGACCGATGGAACACGCCTACGGCGTGGACCCGGCGGCGGCCGTCGGCGTCCCGCTGGAGGTGAACGACCGCGTGCAGGGCCGCGGCGACGTGGCTGTGCACCGCGGAGCGGGACAGCCCGGCGAGGGCGGCGAGCGCCTCCAACCGGCTCGGAACGGCGGCGGTGTCGTTCGCGTGCAGCGTGCTCATTCCGCCCTCGTGGCCGGTGTTCAGCGCCACGAGCAGGTCGAGCACCTCCGCGCCGCGCACCTCGCCGACCACCAGGCGGTCCGGGCGCATCCGCAGCGCCTGGCGGACCAGCTCCCGCTGGGTGACCTCACCGGCGCCCTCGATGTTCGGTGGCCGGGCCTCCAGCCGGACCAGGCCAGGCCGGGGGACCACCAGCTCCGCGGTGTCCTCGACCAGGACGATCCGCTCGCTTGGGCGTACCGCCCCGAGCAGCGCGGCGAGCAGGGTGCTCTTGCCCGTGCCGGTCCCGCCGGTGACGACGACGGCGAGCCGGGCGGCCAGCAGCGCGTGCAGGACGGACGCGATCGCGGGGCTCACGGTGCCGGCGAGGGACAGCTCGTCGATGGTGAAGGGCCGCCGCCGCGGCCGCCGCAGCGACAGGCAGGTGCCGCGTACCGCGGTGGGCGCCAGCACCGCGTGCAGGCGCGTGCCGTCGGCGAGCAGGATGTCGGCGAACGGCATCGCCGCGTCCAGCCGCCGCCCGGCCGCCGCCGCCAACCGGATGGCCAGGCGCCGGACCGCCTCCTCGTCGGCGAAGGCGACCGACGTCCTCTCCAGCCGCCCGCGTCGCTCCACCCATACCTCGTCCGGGGCGTTGACCAGCACGTCCGTGACATACGGGTCGGTGAGGAAGGGTTCGAGCGGGCCGGCGCCGGCGGGAGTGCGGGCCAGGTCGGACGAAGGCGGGATCGCGGTGAGCGCTGGCGGCGCCTCGGGCGGGTCGTCGGCGTCCGGCGCCGGCCGGCGTCCCGGGGCCCGCCCGCCGCGACGGGCGGGCATCGCCGTCACTGCGGGCAGCCGGGCCGCGTGACCCGGCCGCCGAGGATGCCGAGCCCGGCCAGCAGGTGCTCGCCGATCAGGCTCGGGCTCGTCGCCGGTCCGCCCGTGCCACGGCCGGGCGACGTCCGCGGCACGGGGATGTCGGCGACGCCGACCACACCGGCCAGGGGCACGCCCAGCGTCCGGCTGACCTCGGCGGGGGCGAGCGACCCCGCGCTGTCCCGCCGGACCACGGCACGCACGTCGGCGCATCGGTCGCGGACAGCGGCGCAGACCCGGTCGGCCGTCGCGACCGAGTGCGGGTCCGCGCGCAGCACGACGAGGGCGGTCTCGCAGGACCCCAGCGCCAGGGTGGCGGCCGGGTCCTGCTGCCAGGGAAGATCGACGATTGTCAGGTCCGTGGCCGGATCGACGGAGCCGAGCACCGTGGCCATGGCGCTCGGCGAAAGCACATGGCCTGCCCGCGGATCCCAGGACATGACGGTCAGGTCGCCCCGTTCCGGCGCGTTCGCGGATCGGCGCCACGGCGTCCGGGCGCTGGCCGGCCTGGCGTCGGCCCGCGCCGCCGCCTCTCGGGGCGGCGGCGCGGGGGGTGGCGTTCCCCGGCGGAACAGGTGGGAGCTGTCGACCATCGGGAGAAGCTGGCTGAACGCGGGCCCGAGGCCGCCGCCGCGCGGGTCGGCATCGACCAGCACGGTGGTCAGCTCGTGGCACAGCCCCGCGATGGCCAGCGACACGGCCACCGTCGACGCGCCGCTGCCCCGCCGGCCGCTGACGACCCCCAGGGTCGCCGCTGACCGTCCCCTGGGCGGACCGCCGCTCGTGCCGAAGGCATCCATCAGCCAGAGTTCCGCCTCGGGCAGGAAGACGACGTGATCGGCCCCGAGCCGGGCGCCGGTGGACCAGACCCGGCCGTCGTCCACGTCCCCGCCGGCGAGCACCAAGCGCGGCCGTGGCGGCAGGCCGGCGGCGACGCACGCCGCCGCGCGGTCCATGCCGACGATGACGAGCGGCGCTCGCGACCAGTACCTGCGTACCGCGGTGGGTTCGACGGCCACGGTGGCGCTCACACCAGCGGCCGCGGCCAGCCGGAGCAGGTCGTCGATCAGGCCGGGAAGACCCGTCACGATGAGGGGCCGCGGCGGCGCACCGAGATCGCCCGTCAGCCCGGGTGAGGGTGGAACGGTCGGCGGGGGCGGGGCGGGGGTCATGAGGCCTCTATTCCCGGTCGCGCAGTGGTGGGCGGGAACCACCATGCGCCGCACCGGGCCCTGTGGATGAGCGCTGTCCACAGGGGAGTGAGGCATGCTCGGATGGGGGATTCGACCCGGCCCGGGCCTCTGGCGGGGGGCGGCATCGTCGGGCGGGGAGGGAGGCGAGGCGGCCCCGGAAGGGGGAGCGGGGCCGCCTCGCGGGACGGGGCCCGATGAGGAGGTCACCCGTTGTGATCGGAACCGGCGTGGACCAGGCGCCAGATCCCGACAAATCGGTCATTCCCCGCCTGGGATGAGGTCAAACCGCACGATCCCGCGAGGGGCATGGGCCGCGCCCCGCGGAGCGGGGCGATCAGGCGCGGGCGATGGCCTCACAGACCGCCAGCGAATCCCGGGCCGCCAGCTCCAGCGCCCGGGAGCAGTGCCGCAACCAGGCGATGACCCCTTCGGCGCCGCCATGCACATACGCGTCCGCCGCCGCACGGTAGTCGAGGACGGCCTCGTGATCCGGCGCCGCGGCCTCCTGGCCGATCTCCAGATGACCGACGTCGGTCGCGGTGAGCGCCTTCGGATCGAGCCCGCGGCTGATGAGGACCAGCCGGGCCGCCGCGCGCGCGATCACGCCGTCCAGGACGCCGAAGGGACGCAGGGCCAGCAGCTCGCCGTGCACGACGGCGGCGACGATGATCGCCGGCGCGGTGGTGGGGGCGACGAGCAGCCCGGTCAGGCCATCGAGCCGGACCGAGGCCTCCATCGAGCTCGGGGGCGGGCCGAGGCGCAGGGGGTCGGACGGGGGACGCGTCCCCGCGTCGGCCCGCGGCCGGCCGAGCTCCTCGTCGGGCAGCACGCCCCGCCCGAGCAGCACGTGCATCCGAGCCAGCGCCTGGCGCGGGGCCCGCTCCCAGGCGGGTGCGAGCATGCCCAGCTCGGCGTACAGGCGCACCGTGCCCAGGACAGTGGGATCGGGCCCGCCCGCCGGCACCGCTGCCTGGTCGGTAGGCGCCTGCGGCGGGTCGCCGGCCGCCGACAACATGCCGCGCAGCTGGTCGAGGCTGATCTCGTGGCCCTCCAGCGCCGCGCAGGCGCGGGCGGCGCGCAGCGAGGCCTCGGCGGTCACCTCCGCGCTCTGACGGCGCAGGACGCGGTGGCGCAGCAGCGTGTCGACGGCGGCACGGGCGGTGTCCGCGGCCTCGCGCACGCCCGGCAGGGCGGCGACACGGGCCAGCGGATCGGCGGCGAGTACTGATCCGGACGGGCGGTGGTTCACGGTGGGCACGCTACCGGTCCGGGCCATCCGAGGCGGGCCGGCCGGAATCCGTAGGAGGCATCACAGGGGCATCAACGCGTCGTTCGCCGACGGCTGGGGTCTGTCCGAGGGACACTGCGCACAGGACGAGGGGGCGGTGGACCGGCCGGAGCGCGGCCGGTCACCTGGAGATGCGTCGGCGGTGCGATCCCGCGGGGTCCGGGCCGGGGTCGCTCCGGTGGGATCTCCCGATCCGCCGCGGGCGCGGACCATCCGACCCGCGCGATCGGCCGCGCGTCCGGCCCGTGGGCCGGCGCCGGCCAGAGGGAGGACGAAGGGTGTCGACTACGACCGGGAAGACCCGGGATGGCCGCGAGCCCTCTCTGGGAGAGCTGGTGGCGCTGGCCACGCGCGACGTCTCGCTGCTCGTCCGGCAGGAGATCGACCTCGCTAAGGCGGAGCTGGCCCGGCAGGCCGTGTCGGCGGCGTTGGGCGTCGGCTGCCTGGCCGTGGCGGCCGGGCTCGGGCTGTGCGCGCTCATCGCGGTGACGATCTTCCTCGGTGAACTGTTCACCTGGGCGGGCATGGAGAGGTTCTGGTCCTACCTGCTTACCGCGGCGATCTACCTCGTGGTCGCGGGCGGGCTGGCACTTGTCGCGATCACCAGGTTCCGTCGGCTCTCACCGCCCGAACGGACCATCCAGACGGTGCGCGACGACATCGCCTGGCTGCGCAGCCCGACGGCGCGCCCGAACGGATCGTCGTCTCCCGCGGCGGCGTCGCGCGCCGGCGCGGTGCCGGGGGCGCCGACGGCGGCGGGTGGCGGGCTGGGCTGAGCCACCAGCGGTCGGCCGGCCGTGTGACCGAGCGCCGGTCGGCCATCCGGGTCCACCGGCGGCGTCGCCCGGGTCCGGGCACGCACACCGGACGGCGCCGGTCCGCGGCAGGTCTGCCATCCTGGCAGGCGATGGAGGACAGCGTTCCCGAGCCGGCCAGCGTCCTGGTCGACGGGCCGTGGCGGCACCGGGACGTGTCCGCCAACGGGACCCGTCTGCACGTCGCCGAGCTCGGCCGCGGGCCGCTGGTGCTCCTGCTGCACGGCTTCCCGCAGTTCTGGTGGGCCTGGCGGCACCAGCTGCGGGCGCTGTCGGCCGCCGGGTATCGGGTGGTCGCCCCCGACCTGCGCGGCTACGGGGCAAGTGACAAGCCACCGCGCGGATACGACGCGTTCACCCTGTCCGACGACGTCGCCGGGCTCATCCGGGCGCTCGGGGAGCGTGACGCGGTCGTCGTCGGACATGACTGGGGCGGCCTGCTCGGCTGGACCACGGCGGCCCGGCATCCGAGAGTCGTGCGCCGCCTGGCGGTCCTCGCGATGCCGCACCCGTTGCGGCTGCGGCATCAGATCGCGGCGGATCCGCGCGGGCAGGGCGCCGCCAGCGGGTACCTGTTCGGCTTCCAGATGCCGTGGCGGCCGGAGCGTGTCCTCGTCGCGGACAATGCCGCCCGCGCCGCGACGCTGCTGCGGGACTGGGGTGGTCCCGGCTACCCGGACGCCGAGGCGGAGGCGCGCTACCGCGCCGCGATGCGCATCCCCGGGGTGGCCCACAGCTCGCTGGAGTACCACCGGTGGGTGTTCCGTTCGCTGTTCCGGCCGGACGGCGCCCGGTTCGCCGGCGTCCTGCGCCGGTCGTCCCACATCGACACGCTGCAGATCCATGGCGCCGCCGACCGGTGTTTCCTGCCCGGCACGGCGCAGGGCTCGGGCCGCTACGTCAGCGGCCGCTACACGTGGCGGTTGCACGAGGGGGTCGGGCACTTCCCGCACGAGGAGATCCCCGACGTGGTCAACGCCGAACTCCTCGGCTGGCTCGGTTCCTGACCGGTTCCCGGCGCGAGCGGTGCGACGGGGGGCCGGTCCCGGGCCGCCGTCAGTCGCAGCCCTGCGTGCTGACGGGCGCGACGGCCACGGTGCCCACCGAGGCGGACTGGGCCACCTCGGCCGCGCTGAGCACATAGCCGGTGTCGGAGTCGCCGATCGCCGCGGCGAACACCACGCCGAGCACGGTGCCGTCCGGGGCGAGCAGCGGCCCGCCGGAGTTGCCGGGCAGGACCTGCCCGCGCACCGCGTAGATGTCGCGGATGACGGTGCCCCGCTCGTAGATGTTCGCCGCTCGCGCCTTCTGGTGGTTGCGGACCCGGGCGGCCACGGTGGTGTATGGGCCGTCCTCGGGGAAGCCGGCGATCACCGCCGGGTCGTCCGCGGCGGCCGCCGGGCTTGACCGCAGTTGCAACGGCGGGCGCTGGAGATCCGGGACCCGCAGCACGGCGATGTCGCGGTCGGGGTCGAACAGGACGACCTCCGCCGGCAGTACCCCGGTGGAGAGCACCACCGTGGGATTGCGCACCCCGGCCACGACATGCGCGTTCGTCATGACCCGCTGGGGCGCGATGACGAATCCGGAGCCTTCCACCCGCTGGTTGCAGGAGCGGGCGAGCCCCCGGATCTTGACGATGCTCGCGGCGGCGTTGCGCACCCCGATGGCCTGGACGGTCGCCGGGTCCGGCGGGTCGGTGGCGATGATCCGCTGCCCGTGCAGGCTCGAGAAGACCTCGGGGAACGTCTTGTTGCCGGCGAGCTGTCGCAGGTCGGCGAAGGTGTCGCGGACCCCGTTCGGCATGCCGTTGTCCACCGCGGCGAGCACGTGGGAGTCCTGGACCGAGCGCGCGAGCGTCGTGAACGACGAGCGCTGCACGGCCGTCGCGAGCAGCCAGGCGACGAGCAGGACGGAGATGCCGGACAGCACGGAGCCGGCGGCGGCGTCCACAGCACGCCCCGGGCGCCAGGTCAACCGATCACGCAGGGCGACGCCGAGCGCGGTGCCGGCGACCTGCCCGGCCATCGCGAGTCCGAGCACGACCAGGAGTGCCACGAGCGCGCCGTGTTGCTGCTGGCCGATCAGCTCGGTGAACGGTTTGACGATCTTCGCGCCGAGCACACCACCGCCGAGGAAGCCGGCGAAGGACAGTGCGCCCACCAGGAAACCCTGGCGGTACCCCGAGATCGCGAACAGGATGATCAGGGCCACCAGGATGATGTCCAGCAGGCTCGGCACGATGCTGCCCCGCCCCGACTCAGGTGATCTTCAACGTCGCCGTCATGTTGGGATGGAGGGTACAGACCACCTGATAATCACCTGGCTGGGTGATCGTGAAGGTGACACTCTGCGACTCTCCGGCGGAGATGATGCGGGTATGGGCATCCCGGATCCGCGGGATGACGAAGTTGTGCGGCGCCGAGCCTGGCGCGACCGAGAAGTCGACCCGGATCGTCCCCGGCTTCGCCACCAGCTCACTGGCGGAGAAGGCCATGCTCGGCAGGCCGGTGACGGCGAAGACCTGCACGCCGTTCGCGCCGGTCGTGGCGGCGACCGTCGGGCCGGCGGACGGGCTGGGGCCACCGTTCCCGCCGCAGCCGGCGGCGCCGACGAGGACGGCGAGGACAAACGCCAGCGACGCCACCGCCGGGCCGCGCCGGGGCGATCGCACCCGGACGCCCTGGAGCCGGCCGGCCGCCTGCGCGTCGTGCGGGGTACGGGTCAACGGGACTGCCTCTCGGGTCGGGGGCCCGGTGGGTCGCCGGCCGTGGACAGCGGCACGCGTTGCTGGAAGGGATAGCTGACGATCTCGACCGGGCTCCAGGGCCGCTCCCAGCCACCCAGGCGCAGCAACACGTCGAGCACGCCCGCGGTGAAGCCCCACACGAACATGCCGTGCACGTGGAAGGCCGGGGCGAGCACCTCCGGCGCGTAGCGCACCGAGAACCGGTTGGCGGGTTCCGCGAGTTCCGCCAGCGGCACCCGCGACACGAAGGCCGTCTCGGCGGGGTCCACCGGGGCGACCGCGCTGGGCGTGTGCCACCAGCCGATCACCGGTGTCACCGTGTGGTGGCTCGCCGGCAGATAGAGCGGCGAGGTCGTGCAGAGCACCTCCACGCCGGCCGGGTCGAGCCCGACCTCCTCCGCGGCCTCACGCAGGGCGGTGTCGACGCGGGAGGCGTCCCCGACCTCGGCGCGACCGCCGGGGAAGGCCGGCTGGCTGGCGTGGCTGCGCAGCGCGGCCGACCGTTCGAGCAGCAGGACGTCCGGCCCGTGCGGGCCCTCGCCGAACAGCACGAGGACGGCCGCGGGCCGCGGGTCGACGTCGGACCCGGCGGGCGGCCGCGGGCGGTTGCGCACCAGTTCGCCGTCCGCCTGGGCGGCGGCCGAGCGCAGCCACTGCGGGGCGCCGCGGGGCGGGGAGACATCCGTCATCGCAGCGCTTCGACATCCCCTCGTGTTCCCCGCACCAGCCTGGCGGCCTCGCCCGCCTCGGTCGGCCCGAGCCCGAACGAGGGGCACAGCCGCGCCAGCGCGCAGGCCCCGCAGGCCGGCCGGCGGGCGTGGCAGTAGCGGCGGCCGTGAAAGATCATCCGATCCGAGGCGATGGTCCAGTCGCGGGGCTCGAGCAGCGCGCACAGCTCCGCCTCGACCCTGACCGGATCGTTCTGGTCGGTCAGCCCGAAGCGGCGCGACAGCCGCCCGACGTGGGTGTCGACCGTGACGCCCGGCGTGCCGAAGGCGTGCCCGAGCACGACGTTCGCCGTCTTGCGGCCGACCCCGGGCAGCGTGACCAGCGCGTCGAGCGAGCCGGGGACCTCGCCGCCGAAACGCTCGGTGAGCGCCGCGCCGATGCCGATCAGCGAGTTCGCCTTGGCCCGGAAGAAGCCGGTGGGCCGCAGCATCGCCTCGAGCTCGGCGCGATCGGCGCCCGCGTAGGCCGCGGCGGACGGATAGCGCGCGAAGACCGCGGGAGTGACCTCGTTGACCTTCTTGTCTGTGCACTGTGCCGACAGCACCGTGGCGACCAGCAACTCAAGTGCGTTGTCGAAATGCAACGCGATACGGGCGTCCGGATGTATCTCGCCCAGCAGACGCACGATCCGACGGGCCCGCCGTGTTCGCGCGAGAGGCGTCTCGGTCGCGACATCGAGGGCGGCGGGCATGTCTGGCAGCGTATCCGCCCCGGCGGGGCGCCGAGACCGGCGTCGCGGCCGAAGCCCCACGATCGTCACCGCGATGACACCGATCCGCGACACGCCGACCCCCGCCCGCGGCGCGCGGCCGATCGTCGGCCACCATGGGGGAGTCATGTTTGTCATCGCAGCGATCTTCTTTCCCCTCCTCCTGCTCGGACTGTTGCTGGCGATGGAACGGGTGGAACGCCCGTTGAACGCCGCGGACACCGGCAAGGGGCTCGAGGGCTTCCTTCACAACGCGCAGCCGGACGAGGTCGACACGCTCGCGCACCAGGGCCTGCCGGCGGCACTGGAGCGGTATCGGCGGCGCCTGCGCCGTCCGCCGCCGGGCAAGCATCGAGCGGCCTGACGGCCCCTCGGCGCGCGGCCTGACGGCCACCTCGGCGCAGGGAGGCCGGCGCGCGCGGATTCGGCCGCCACCGCCTGTAGCACGACCGCCCATAGCACAACTTGCCGTTCCGTGCTCGCACACGCGGCCCCCGCGTCCGCCGGTCGTGGGTGATGTGCTCCACGCCGGTGATCCCGCGTCGGCGCGGTGCCGTCGGTCCTGGCTGTCCGCCCAGCTCAGCCCGTCGATGGTGGGCTGGCGCCGGCCGGCTTCCCAGGGCCGGCGAGGGGCGACGGTCGAGGTGGCTCGATTCCGTGGGCCCGGCGTGCCGGTCCGGTGTCCGTTGGTCGATCGGCCGGTGGGCGGACCGGGACGATGGGCCCGGACGGCGGCGGGACGATCTGCCCGGCATGATGTGGCCCGTTCAGGCGACACCGTTCGCGCGGACTGCAACATGGTCATCCTGGGCCAGGCGAAAACCCCGGATGTGTCAACCGGAAGTGCCTGATCAAGGCCTGATTCTCGCCATCAGCGCACGTTCGGTCGCGTTACGTTCACCCCTCGGGGTGCATTTCGATGCTGGGGGTCCCTGCCCGTGCTCTCTGGCGATAGTCCTGGCATGCTCAGGACCGTGGAGGATCTGCTTGCCCGCGTACCGCTGTTCGTGGGGCTCTCCGAACAGGACCGGCTAGCCCTCTCCGACCATCTTGATCGGCAGGACGTCACCCGCGGGGACGTGCTGTTCCGAGAGGGAGACGTCGGCGACCGGGTGTACGTGGTCCTGTCCGGAAAGGTGAAGATAGGACGTCAGTCTGCCGACGGACGGGAGAACCTGCTGTCCGTCATGGGTCCCGGGGACCTGTTCGGCGAGTTGTCGCTGTTCGACCCCGGGCCACGCACGGCCACCGCCACCGCGGTCACCGACGCGTCACTGCTGTCGCTGGAGCACACCGCGCTGCGGCCCTGGTTGCGTTCTCGCCCGGAGGCGGGCGCGATGCTGCTGCGGGTGCTCGCCCGCCGGCTGCGCCGCACCAACGACAACGTCGCGGACATGGTGTTCACCGACGTGCCCGGGCGGGTGGCGAAGGCGTTGCTCGACCTGGCCGAACGGTTCGGCGAGCCGGCGCAGCCCGGCAACGAGGCCGCCGGCGTGCGCGTCGAGCACGGGCTCACCCAGGAGGAGCTGGCCCAGCTGGTCGGCGCCTCCCGGGAGACGGTCAACAAGGCGCTCGCCGACTTCGCTACCCGTGGCTGGCTGCGCCTGGACTCACGCGCCGTCGTCCTGCTCGACCGCGAACGGCTGTCCCGCCGGGCCAGATAGCCGCGTCCGGGTCCGCGTCGCGCTCGCGTGCGGCGCGGTCCGGACGGCTGTGCCGACGTACGTCCGCGCTCAGTGCCGGCGGGGGGAGGCCGTGATCGGACGCCCCCGCCGGCTTCACGCTGCGCGGGCGCACGGCCCATCCGCCCGAGCCGGGCCGAGTCCCCGACGCGAGCCGAGTCCCCGACGCGAGCGGAGTGCCCGACGCGAGCGGAGTGCCCGACGCGAGCGGAGTGCCCGACGTGGGCCGAGTCCCCGACGCGAGCGGAGTGCCTGATGCGGGCGGTGTGCCGCCGTGCCCGCCGGTCAGCCGCCGGGCACGGCCGAAGCGGTGGCCGTGCCCGCCCGCTCGGCGCCCGCCTGCCGCGTGACCTCCCGGGCCTGCTCGCCGGCCCCGCCGCGGCCGCCCGCGTCGGCGGGCCGGGTCCGCCCGCCTTGCCCGTTCGGCCCGCCGGGCCCGCC
>NZ_JCBATA010000006.1:0-179136 GCF_059816245.1 Frankia sp. RB5 | reverse complement strand
ATTTCTCCCGCCTGGACGGACAGTAGTCGGACAACTTCCACTCTCCGGCTGGTTCGCCGGACTTTCTCTTAAACGCGCGCGACGGAACATTCCCGCAATTCACGTAAAATAACATTGAAAATGCTCACTATGTGGTCGACAACAGCCGCCACGCCCGCAGCAACCTTGCCGAGCACGCCCGCCGCCTGGCCAGCCGGATCCGCGATGCGTCCTGACGCCGTCATCCTCTACGGCCCCCCCGCCGCCGGAAAAGACACGATCACCGCCGCCCTCACCGCGCTGGACGATCGGTATGTGCACTTCGATCGGCTGAAAGTCGGCGCGAACGCCGGTGCCCCCTACCGGGCGGCATCCGCCGACGAGCTTGACCGCCTCCAGTCCGAGGGGGCGATTCTCTACGCGAACGAGCGGTACGGGAACGTCTACGCCATCGACCGGCCCCGCCTCGACGACCTCACCACCGCCGGCCGCGTGCCAGTCGTGCACCTCGGCCAGGTCGCCGGCATCCACGCCCTGCATGCCGAATATCCGGCCCGGTGGGTGACAGTTCTCTTGTGGTGCCCCCGCGAGGTCACCGCCACCCGAGCCCGCGAGCGCGGAAGCACCGACGTTGCCGAACGACTGACCGTCTGGGACGAGACGAAAACCGACCTCGCCGCCGCGGACATGGACGTGTTCGACCTGGTGCTACGCACCGACCAGCGACCGCCCGACGAGGCCGCCGTTCACATCCACCGCGCACTGACGGACCGAACCCGAGCCGTCCCACCGGTACGGGACAGGGTGGACTGACCGCGATGCAGCTTGTCCTTCCCGCCCTCACCTTCCGCACCCCCGATGGCGCCATCGACACCGCCTCGACCGCCGCCTACGCCCGGCGTGCCGCGGGAACATGGGCGCACCGCTTCATCCTGTCCGGCACCACGACCGGCGGACACCAGGCCAGCGAAGCCGACCGCGCCGCAGTCGTCGACCTGTGGGCGGAAACGATCGGAGTGGACCGGCTCACCGCGTGCTGCTGGACTCCCGCCGACATCACCCACGCCACCCGCGCCGGTGTCGTCCCGATGGTCGTCCTGCGAGACCTCGCCAGCGACGCCGAGGCCCTGGACCTGTTCGCCGCTTTGCCGAGGCCGTGCTACCTGTTCAGCCACCCGGAGTTCAGCCCGACCACCCTGACACCCGAGCTTGCCGCCGCCGCCTGCGCCGCCGGCATCCTGCCCGCAGCCGCGAAGGTCTCCAAGGTCCCACCAACCGGCATCGCAGCTCTTCGTACCGCGACCGGCCCGGACTTCACCCTGTGGGACGGCACCGCCCGCCATATCGCCGCCAGCCTCGACGCCGGAGCCGACGGCATCGTGACCGCACCCCTCAGCCACCTACCCGACCCGTTCCCAGCCGCCCAGGTCGCCCACCTACAAGCCGCCATCGACACCGCCCAACACCACCTCGACACCCAGCACGACCGCGACGCCCGCACCACCGCACTCTTCGCGATGGCCACGCCCGGACGCCCGAGCAACGGCACCTGACGTCGTGTCTGCCGAATTGCTCGTTTTAGGATCAAGAAGCGGCACCGACCGCGCCGCGCAGCGGCTGCGCGCGGCCGTGAACGGCCGTGCTCGCCGGACGCGTCGCCCTCAGCCAGCAGGAGGTCCCACGGAGGGCTGACCCGTCGACGTAGTCCTCTGAGGACTCGGCACGCGGGGAGCCCCTAAACACTCGCGTATGCGAGCATCCTATAATCGCCGATAAGCGGAATTCGTGTATGGCCATTATCTCTTGACCGAGAGGAAAGATATGCAGTCCCGAACCCTGCCAGTCTTCACTGCCACTGAGCGCGACCTCGTTCAAATGGGTTTGGCAATGAAGGTAGCGGAGATGATGGGACGCAAGCTCGAAGAGGCAGACTGGAGCGACGTTTACTGCTCGGCCAAGAATATACCTCTCCAAGGCTGGTCGAATCTAAATATAGATGTGATGCACGAAGGGCTTGGGGTTGAGCACAAGATGCTCCGCTATAAGTCAAAGTCGATCGAGGAGGCCTGCGGCACCACTCTAATGCACCCTTCACTCACGCGATCCGTGAGAATCCCGACGACTGAGGCAGACGCCAACGATGTAATGATAGATGTATTCAAACAGTACGCCGACCTTGTTTCTAGCCGTCGGCGGAAGGTCGAAAACCAGACCACGCAGCGACCAGTAGACATGCGGATTGGCTGGCTCCTCTGGCAAGATTCTCTACGACAGTTCCTATACTTCGAAGAGCCTATGGCTGCACCAGACCCTAAAAACTACATCGCAGAGTGGAGAGATGTCGCTGGTAGCAGCCGGAAAGGCAGCAGAAACTTGTGGATTTACGAGCGTTCCACCGGCAAGAAAAGATACTCGGTCACCACGTCAGCCGGGATCAAGATTCAGCCTTACTTCGATGTTCCGCCCCCCTCCGATCCAAACCTATATATCTTTACGGTTATTGGCGAACAAGTAGACCTCGGCATTATTCGGGTATGGCTAACACCTCAAACACACAGTCTCCTCCGTCGCGCGGTCAGAGGAAAACTTGACATCGACGACCTCAGTCGATTCGTTTCCTCCTCGATCTCTACCATAAAGCCCTTGGAGGGGTCAGCTAGCGGGCCTGAGCAAGTTCGTGCCGGTGCAGTTCCCTTGTTTCTTCGAGAGTCGGCATATCGCCAGTTGACGGAGGCCTTCCAAGGGGTAAACGACGAGCACTGTTTCCAGTTGCTACTGGAGGCACTCGATAAAATGGGGGCCTCGCTCTAGATCTCGAGTTTCGCAGTTTTCTTGATCGAGACCTGGCGGGTGACTAGGGTGTTTTGGGTTAAATCATTGGCCGGGTTGGTTGTTTCCAGGTGTGGCACGGCTGCGGCGTGCCGGTGAGGGAAGCGGGTTGCCCGACGGGCTGGTGGGGGGAGCATCGGCGCTTCCTAGAACCAAGCCCGAAAGCTGGACGCCGATGCTCCCGGATGCGACTGTACCGTCTTCCCTGGCGGTTCTCCTGGCTGATTTCCGGCCGTGTTTCACCGCGCCGACGTTCCAGGTGTTCCGCGCCCTGGTCTGCGGGATGCTCGCCGCGACAGGCCGGCGCACGGTCTGCGGGATGCTGATCGGCGCTGGACTGTCACGGGCATGGCCCCATGACCGGGCGCACAGGTTCTTCGCCGGCGCGGTCTGGTCCGCCGACGAGGTCGGGCTGGTTCTGGCCGGGCTCGTGGTGCGCCTACTCGTCCCCGCCGGCGTGCCGCTGACGGTGGCGGTGGACGACACCCTGTTCCACCGCCGTGGGAAGAAGGTGTGGGCGGCGAGCTGGTTCCACGACGGCTCCGCCCAGGACTCCCGCCAGAGCGGCTACGGGAACAACTGGGTGATCATCGGGATCGTCGTGACGCTACCGATGCTCGACCGGCCGGTGTGCCTGCCGGTACTGGCCCGCCTGGTCCGTAAGGACACCACCTCGGCGTCCCGGCTGTGGCTCGCCGCCCGCACGGTCGAACAGCTCGCCGCTGTCCTGCCCGGCCGTCGGATCCACGTCGTCGCCGACGCCGCCTACGCCGGCAACGAGCTACGCACCCTGCCCAGCTCGGTGACCTGGACGACCCGGCTCCGCAAGGACGCCGCGCTGTTCGCCCCCGCCCCACCACGAACCGGGAAACGGGGCCGGCCCCGGCTGAAAGGCGACCGGCTCGGCACACTGACCCAACTCGCCACCACCGCGACGTTCGTCCCGGTCACGGTCGTGCGCTACGGCCAGACCGTCACCGTCCACGTCACCGCGGTGCGCTGCCTGTGGTACGGCGTCTTCGGCCCCCGACCGGTCACCGTCGTCCTCGTCCGCGAGAACCCCGGCCGGGTCGGTACCTATGACCTGGCACTCGTCACCACCGACACCCTCACCAGACCCGCCGACCTCATCACCCGCTACGCCGCCCGCTGGTCGATCGAAGTCGCCATCGAAGACGCCAAACAACTCGTCGGCGTCGGACAGGCCCGCAATCGCACAGCCCACGCCGTCGAACGCACCGTCCCGTTCGGCCTGGCCTGCCAAACCCTCGCCGTCGTCTGGTACACCACCGCCGGCCACCACCCCGACGACGCCACCGACCACCGCGACCGCGCACCCTGGTACACCACCAAGACCCAGCCCTCCACCGCCGACATGCTCGCCAAGCTCCGCCGCGTCCTCATCACCACCAAATATCAGGCCACACACCCCGAGAAACCAACACCAGCCGAAATCCACACCCTCCGCCTGGCCTGGGAAACCGACGCCGCATAACTACGAAAGTCGAGTCTAGATTAATTTCGGGACTCTCGTATCTTGTCTACGCTGTCCCGGAATTGTGCGAAGTCGAGAAGCGGCCCTCCGTGTGTCAAGGTGTGCGCAATCCACTCACTATAGATTCGGCGAAGGTCGTATTCTGTCGCGCGATCAACATGAAGATAAGGTTGAAGGTACTTGTCGAAGTCAACAAGCTCCAGAAACTCTTGCAAATCGAGATCTCGATCTTTAGTAAGCCGTTCTCGGGAGCTACTTGGCTTTAGGCAGTGCAACACTATATCGGAACCAGCAGTATTTTCGCTGACAAAATGCTTAAAAGTTCCGTGCTGTTTATCAAACACATCCGCTGTCACCACGATAAAGCCTGCTGCCTCAACTGCCGATCGAAGAGCCTCCCATACGCTAGCCGACGAATTCATAAAAACAAGAAGCATCCAGTGCTCAGGTCGAAGAACTCTGTACGCCTCGGACAGACTCGCGCACATCAGCTTCTCGTAGTCTTCGAGGGTCTTCCCTTGCACTCGGTTGACAATCGCCTCTGTCGACGAATTTGTAAATCGCCCAAGCCATGACTCCCAGAGAAAGTTCATTTCACTGTAATTAATATTTGCGCCAAACGGAGGATCGGTGAAGACCAAATCGACTGAGTTGTCGGGCAAGTAATCAAGACTCGTGGCTGACTGCTCAATGACTGCTGTTCGACCTGTAAAGTGCTGAGCCGTTGTGCGGAGATGATCTTCAATCGTACGAGCTTTTCGTTCAAAGCTTAGAAAGATATTCGACTCCTCGAATATAAATGGAACATTCAGGCGAGCCGTATTCCCGCTTCCACCCCAGAACCGAAACTCGCTCAGTCGAGTTACGCGGCGATAGAGCGAGGTAAATACGAATGCGACTTGACCAGCTACTTGGGCGTCTTCAATGCGGTGTATGTTGCGCCAGATATGACTCAGGCCGATAAGTGCGCGATGCGTATAAAACTTGTCTATTGTATCGAGGCCATGCTTCCGTGGTTGCGCCAGATTAACCCCATCAGGAAGTCTTAGAGTCGGGTAGTACCCAGCCACAGGGGCAGCACTGGCCTCGAGAGAAAGAATCAAATTAACGTCAGATTCATCAGGGGCTGCTGTAGCCTCCCGCTGGCGGGATCCGCAACATTTGTAGGCAACCTCGACGGGCTCGGCAATGGTACGCTGCAGGGTCCTCTTCTTCAGAGTCGCGGAGCAGTTTGGACAATCAAACTCGGAGAGAATTTTATGCTCGCGGACAGTCTTGCCGTACCTCCGGCAAACATCCCACAGATTGAACTCGTGGGTGCATTCTGGACAGGTTACGCGGTATGACCAGACCGTGTAGAGAAGCTCTGTGGTTTTCCTGCAGTCTCGACAATAGGTAGTGTAGAGTTTCTCGCGAAGACCTTGGAGATCTTCGAGCACCGACGTTGTCGCTTCTTTAAAAACTTTTGGATCAATTTTTGAGACAAAGCGGCTCGCGATAAAACACGCCGCTGGTGAAAGCTCATTTAGGATGCTATCGTAACCCAACGCGTTAGCTGCAACTCCCGTCATTCCGCTTCCCGCGAAAAGATCCAGTATAAGTCCACCTTCAGGAAGATAGTAACGCAAGAGTTCCGCGATGCCTTGGGGGGGCACTTTCGTATGATAGGTGTGAGCGTCGTAAGTATAAGTGTTTTTCCCCGCAGAAACAGCGCCGCTGGGCGGTTGACTTACTGTGGGAGCGGAAGTTTGGTGACATGCGAGTAGATCGCTAATTGACGCGGAGTTAGTGGATAGGTAAGTTCGATGTTTCGTAATTCGATCAAGAATACTGTCGAGAGGATTGATCGATAGCGAAGATTTTGCCTCAACGTTATCCGATGATACGTCGAAGAGCGATGGGGTATCGATGGAACCTGGGGCGTGCGATGAGAAAATTATTCTCTCACCCGCGCGGCCGTCTATCAGTGCTTTGATGGCAGCTCGTTGTGCGGGTGTGGGATCGATGGCCCCCGCTTCTATCCGTGTGAATGCCGCCAGCGATATGCCCAGCTTCCACGCGACGTCGCGAGCACTCAACCCACGCCGAAGACGCCAGCTACCCAGCGTGGCACCGACATTACCTACCGTCAAATCCGATTCGAGCTCATCCATCAATGCCCACCAGTCTCAATTGTCTGTCTCGGATAGCATATTGCCCTACCTGTGCGCGCTCGGATCCGCCCCTAAGTCGAGATCTACCCTTATGGATCGTTACGTTACGTAGCTGGCAATGATACAGCCTCCTGCTGAGACGGCGGCATCTGCTGCCGATGGTGACCGACAGAGTGCGCAAGCTGGTTCACCGTTCGGGTCCTCTGTCGAGTGCCACGTCGAGCGATACGTCAGGAGGTCTGGTTGAGTGATGTCTCTCAATAGATCGAGAGAATAAAAATCGCAAAGCTGAACCCATGTATCTCGAGTTTCGCAGTTTTCTTGATCGAGACCTGGCGGGTGACTAGGGTGTTTTGGGTTAAATCATTGGCCGGGTTGGTTGTTTCCAGGTGTGGCACGGCTGCGGCGTGCCGGTGAGGGAAGCGGGTTGCCCGACGGGCTGGTGGGGGGAGCATCGGCGCTTCCTAGAACCAAGCCCGAAAGCTGGACGCCGATGCTCCCGGATGCGACTGTACCGTCTTCCCTGGCGGTTCTCCTGGCTGATTTCCGGCCGTGTTTCACCGCGCCGACGTTCCAGGTGTTCCGCGCCCTGGTCTGCGGGATGCTCGCCGCGACAGGCCGGCGCACGGTCTGCGGGATGCTGATCGGCGCTGGACTGTCACGGGCATGGCCCCATGACCGGGCGCACAGGTTCTTCGCCGGCGCGGTCTGGTCCGCCGACGAGGTCGGGCTGGTTCTGGCCGGGCTCGTGGTGCGCCTACTCGTCCCCGCCGGCGTGCCGCTGACGGTGGCGGTGGACGACACCCTGTTCCACCGCCGTGGGAAGAAGGTGTGGGCGGCGAGCTGGTTCCACGACGGCTCCGCCCAGGACTCCCGCCAGAGCGGCTACGGGAACAACTGGGTGATCATCGGGATCGTCGTGACGCTACCGATGCTCGACCGGCCGGTGTGCCTGCCGGTACTGGCCCGCCTGGTCCGTAAGGACACCACCTCGGCGTCCCGGCTGTGGCTCGCCGCCCGCACGGTCGAACAGCTCGCCGCTGTCCTGCCCGGCCGTCGGATCCACGTCGTCGCCGACGCCGCCTACGCCGGCAACGAGCTACGCACCCTGCCCAGCTCGGTGACCTGGACGACCCGGCTCCGCAAGGACGCCGCGCTGTTCGCCCCCGCCCCACCACGAACCGGGAAACGGGGCCGGCCCCGGCTGAAAGGCGACCGGCTCGGCACACTGACCCAACTCGCCACCACCGCGACGTTCGTCCCGGTCACGGTCGTGCGCTACGGCCAGACCGTCACCGTCCACGTCACCGCGGTGCGCTGCCTGTGGTACGGCGTCTTCGGCCCCCGACCGGTCACCGTCGTCCTCGTCCGCGAGAACCCCGGCCGGGTCGGTACCTATGACCTGGCACTCGTCACCACCGACACCCTCACCAGACCCGCCGACCTCATCACCCGCTACGCCGCCCGCTGGTCGATCGAAGTCGCCATCGAAGACGCCAAACAACTCGTCGGCGTCGGACAGGCCCGCAATCGCACAGCCCACGCCGTCGAACGCACCGTCCCGTTCGGCCTGGCCTGCCAAACCCTCGCCGTCGTCTGGTACACCACCGCCGGCCACCACCCCGACGACGCCACCGACCACCGCGACCGCGCACCCTGGTACACCACCAAGACCCAGCCCTCCACCGCCGACATGCTCGCCAAGCTCCGCCGCGTCCTCATCACCACCAAATATCAGGCCACACACCCCGAGAAACCAACACCAGCCGAAATCCACACCCTCCGCCTGGCCTGGGAAACCGACGCCGCATAACTACGAAAGTCGAGATGTATCGGAACAGGCGAAAAAGAACTACTCGATTCGAGGAGCGGCCAAGCACTGCGTTGAGCTCGCTTGATCGCCTTCTTCGCGTACTGTAGCCGCAGAGAACAAACCCGCTAAAGTCAGCGGCTGCGCTGCGCTGCGCTGCACTGCACTGCACTGCGCTGCACTGCTCCGCTCACGTCGGGTGCCCATTCCCCGGGGCTGGGCGCCCGATGATCTGACGGGACACCGGCCGCGTCAAGGGCGCCCTTCGGGCGGTCCTGCGGACTGGCTGCGCCACCCTTGACCCGACCGGCGTCCCGCGCAGGCGAAGGCGCTGACCGGGGAACGAGACAAAGAAATGGGAGCCATGAGGAGCCGCCGCAGCTCCTCGGGTCGGTCCGCAGCCAGTCCGCAGGACCGTGAGAAACCGCCGAAGACGACGGCAGACGCCGCAAGACATCCGCGCAGGCCACGCAGCATCTGCCGAGGTCAGCGAGGATTCCGGAAGTCCCTCATAATCCGCTGGTCGGGTCGCCGGTCTGACGGATTCTGAGCAATCCAGCGATGGCACGATCCGGTCAGCATCCCGCCGTCGCGCGCACCAGGGGAAAGAAGATCAAATAGGGGGCACGCCAGCGGACGGCCGAGAGATAGAGCCAGTTGCAGGGGACAGCCCGACCCGCCCGGCTTGCCAGCGGCGAGACTGGCGGTGGTTGCCCGTCGAACCCGGCGGATACGGACTGTTACCCTCATGGGAGGGGCTCCGTACTGCCTTCGTACTGCCACGGGGGTGGACGCCGGTGGACGTAGCCGGACGCCGGCGGGTGCGCTACCTGTGGCTCTGGCGGTTTGGTTCGGCCCCATGTGGGCGCGGCTACCGGGCGGCCCTGCGGGTGCTGGACCTGGAGCTGGTGTTGACTGCGCACGAGGTGCGGCTGACCCCGGAGGCGCTCGACCCGCAACGGCAGGAGCAGCGCCAGGAGGCGTTCCGGCGTCGCGGTGACCTGTTCGTACGCCGGGAGATCGCGGGCGACAAGGCGATCGGCACGGTGTTCGGAATCCTCCCCGAAGCGCAGGCCGCAAGCCGTCGCGGGGTAGAAGACCGGCGCGCTGCCGCCACGACACGCCGGCCGCGCCAGCGCCGGATCAGGACACGCAGGCGCTGGCCTGCTGGTGGGCGCGCAGTCTGTGTCGGGGCGCCTGCCCGACGTAGACGTCGAGAACACGCGCGACGGGCCAACTGCGGCCATGCCCCTGCCGGGTCCGGTTGCCAGCCAGGTAGGGAACCCCTCCACGACCTGACGCACTACCGCCATCTCCTGCGGAGTTCCAGCAAGCCACCAACTAGAAGCCGGAGACGGGACGGGCGGTGTAGGGCTTCTCCAGGGCCGCGACCTCGTCGTCGGTGAGGTCGTCGGTGAGGGTGAGGTCGACGGCGGCGAGGGCGTCCTCGAGGTGGCTCATCCGAGTCGCGCCAATGATGGGTGCGGTCACGGTCGGGTTGCGCAGCACCCAGGCGAGCGCGACCTGGGCGGGCGGGGCACCGCGCTCGGCGGCGACGCGAACGACCTCGGAGACGATCTGGCGGTCGGAGTCGAGGTAGAGGTTGCTGCCGAACTCGTCGGTCTCGCTGCGGGCGGTCGTCTCGTCCCAGGGGCGGGTGAGGCGGCCGCGGGCCAGCGGGCTCCACGGGATCACCCCGATGCCCTGGTCCGCGCACAGCGGGAGCATCTCCCGCTCCTCCTCGCGGTAGATCAGGTTGTAGTGGGGCTGCATGGACGCGAACCGGGTCCAGCCGTGCGCGTCGGCGACGTAGAGCGCCTTGGCGAACTGCCAGGCGTGCATCGACGAGGCACCGATGTAGCGGGCCTTGCCGGCACGGACGACGTCGTGCAGCGCCTCGAGGGTCTCCTCGATCGGCGTGTGCGGATCCCACCGGTGGATCTGGTAGAGGTCGACGTAGTCGGTACCGAGCCGGCGCAGGCTCGCGTCGATCGCCGACAGGATCGCCTTGCGGGACAGGCCGCCACCGTTCGGGCCGGGGCGCATCGGCCCGTGCACCTTGGTCGCGAGGACGATCTCGTCGCGGTCGGCGAACTCCGCCAGCGCCCGGCCGGTGATCTCCTCGCTGCTGCCGTGCGAGTAGACGTTCGCCGTGTCGAAGAAGTTCACGCCCGCCTCGATCGCCCGGCGGAAGAACGGCCGTGCCTCGTCCTCGCCGAGCGACCACTCGTGCTTGCCTCGGGCCGGGGCGCCGTAGCTCATGCAGCCCAGGCAGATCTTCGAGACATCCAGTCCCGTCGAGCCGAGTTTCACGTAACGCACTGTGGCACCTCCATGGTCGTAGGACGTTCGCCCGTGCCGCGCCGAGTCCGTGCGGCGTGGGGTCCGGCTCGCCGCCGGCCTGGCGCACGGATCGTCTCCGTCCGATTCGATCGGACCTGACCACTCCCTCGCAAGGCCACCGGACGGATCCAGGACACAATCGCGCGGAAACGGAGGCCCTCCCCCGGCCGCCACCTCTCCGGCCGCCATGCGCTCGGCCGCCTCCCAGCGACGGCGAACTCCCGGCCGACGTCCGCGGGCGTGCGATGGGACACGTCCGGCCTGGGGGGATGGCAGACATGGAAAATTTTGTTAACATAGTACAAGTAAATTTCTGGCGGAACCCACCGCGCGCCCGGCCAGGACACGCCGGCGGCCAGCACCAGACCACCGGCCTCGGGCTTGGGGACCCGCTCGGTCGCGCGACCGCAGACAGGCGCGTGGCCCACACGGCGCCCCGGGCGGCCCTGTGCGGCGGCATGCCCTGTTCGGTGGCGTCCGCCTGCGCCAGAACCTGGGAGGGAGCACGCCGGAATGCCCACCACCGCGGGATGTCCGACTGACGCGGCGCGCCGATCGGACGGGGAGAACAGCTCGAACTACCGCTGGGTCGCCCTGTCCAACACGACCATCGGCGTGCTGCTGGCCACCGTGAACAGCTCCATCGTCATCATCTCACTGCCGGCGATCTTCCGCGGCATCCATCTCGATCCCCTCACCCCGGGCAACGTCAGCTATCTGCTGTGGATCCTGATGGGGTACATGCTGGTCTCCGCCGTGCTGGTGGTGACGCTGGGCCGGCTCGGCGACATGTTCGGCCGGGTCCGCATCTACAACGCGGGCTTCGCGGTGTTCACCGTCTCCGCCATCGGCCTCACGGCCACGCCGCTGCAGGGGCAGGCGGGGGCGCTGTGGCTGATCGGCTTCCGGGTCGTGGAGGGCATCGGCGGCGCGATGCTGATGGCGAACTCGACGGCGATCCTCACCGACGCCTTCCCCGCCCGCCAGCGCGGCATGGCGCTGGGCATCAACCAGGTGGCCGCGCTCGCCGGTTCGTTCATCGGGCTCGTCGCCGGCGGGCTGCTCTCCGAGTGGGACTGGCGGGCCGTGTTCTGGGTGAGCATCCCGATCGGCGTGATCGGGACGGTGTGGTCGTACCGCAGCCTGCGGGACACCGGGCGGCGGGTGAAGGCGCGCATCGACTGGTGGGGCAACGTCACGTTCGCGCTGGGCCTGACCGTGCTGCTGGCCGGCGTCACGTACGGCATCCAGCCCTACGGCGGGCACGACATGGGCTGGACGAACCCGAAGGTCCTCGCCGCGCTCATCGGCGGTGCGGCCGTGCTCGTCGCCTTCCTGCAGATCGAGCGCCGGGTCGCGCAGCCGATGTTCGACCTGGCGCTGTTCCGGATCCGGGCGTTCACCGCCGGGAACGCCGCGGTGCTGCTGTCGTCCATCGCCCGCGGCGGCATGCAGTTCATGCTGATCATCTGGCTGCAGGGCATCTGGCTGCCCCTGCACGGCTACGACTTCGTCGACACGCCGCTGTGGGCCGGCATCTACCTGCTGCCGCTCACCGTCGGGTTTCTCGTGGCGGGCCCGGTGTCCGGCTTCCTGTCCGACCGGTTCGGTGCCCGCGCGTTCGCCACCGGCGGCCTGACGCTGGTCGCCGTGACCTTCCTCGGGCTGCTCCTGCTGCCGACGAACTTCAGCTACCCGGTCTTCGCGGCCCTGCTCCTGCTCAACGGCGCCGGCATGGGCCTGTTCTCGGCGCCGAACACGACGGCCATGATGAACGCCGTTCCCGCCCACAGCCGCGGCGGGGCGTCCGGGATGCGCGCGACGTTCATGAACTCCGGCCAGGTCCTCTCGATCGGCCTGTTCTTCTCGATGATGGTCGCGGGCCTGGCCTCCACGCTGCCGTCCTCGCTGCGCAGCGGGCTCGCCGCCCACCACGTGCCGGCCGACGTCGTCGAGCGGGTGGCGAACCTGCCGCCGGTCGGCAGCCTGTTCGCCGCGTTCCTCGGCTACAACCCGATGCACAACCTCCTCGGCGACGACACGCTGCGCAGCCTGCCCCCGGCGGACGCCCAGGAGCTCACCGGCAAGGAGTACTTCCCGCACCTCATCGCCTCGCCGTTCCACCACGGCCTGGTCATCGTGTTCACCCTGGCGATCGTCATGTCGCTGGTCGCGGCCCTTGCCTCCCTGCTGCGCGGCACCCGGTACATCCACACCGCCGCCCCGCTGACCACCGGCGCACCCCTGACCGCCACCGTCACCGGCACGGGCTCCGCGGCGGACACCGGCACCGGCACCGGCACCGGCACCGCGGCGGTACCGATCCCCGCCATCCCCGCGCCAGCGGAGCCAGACGCGGCCGCGCTCAGCGCCGGACGGAGCTCCGCCCGACCCTGAGCAACAGGCTCCCCCCGATCTCAGGCGCGGCCATGCCGACTGGCGTGGCCGCGCCTGATGCATGACGCCACGCGAAGCTGCCGCCATCCCCTACGCGCGCTTCCCCTAGCCCGAGTTTCCATCGATCTTGGTCTCTTCCAAGCCTTTTCGCAGGTGAGAGAAAAATCGATCTTGATTGGGGTGTAGTACCTAACTCACCGCCGCGTGGAGGGAGTGCCTGGCCATGACCAAGATGCCGACCGCGCCGCGGTGGTTCTTCCCGGCGCCGCCGCACCTTCCCCACGTCAAGGACATCCGCATCGACGACCCGGGTTCGCTGTTCGTGAGCGTCGAGGTCGGGGCCCTGCTGCGCTCCGACGATGGAGGGCACACCTTCCGAGAGCTACCGATCGACCCCGACGACCACTCGGCGAGGAGCTGCGGCGGACCGAGCAGCGGACGGTCCCGGTCCATCCGATAGATCGGCGGGCCAGCCCCGGTGGCGTTGGGACTGGCCGTCTGGGCGGGCTTCACACCGCCTCGGCCCTATTCGCCTGACGTCGACCGGTATCCGACCGGGGCACGGCAGGTACGGACGCCCGCCCGCCGCGACGGCCTTCGACTACTCGCTGCAGCCTGCGGCTCGTAGCCATGACGTAGGAATGATGTGCCCTGGGATGCCCGATTCAGGCACGAGCCGAGCCGGTTTCGTCCGGGACTCAACCTCGCGGGACTCCGTGGGCGTTCAGGACGCCGAACGGGAACGGCGCCCCTCGTGCGCCGTCGACGGATCGGAGGCGAGAGTGCCTGAGCGGGAAGGTAGCCAGGGTTGCGGCACTCGGCTGCTCGGTCGGCTCGGTGAAGAGCCACGCGTCGCGCGGCCTCGCCCGGCTGCGGGAGAGCATCCATCTGTCTCTGCGACCGAGCAGCGCCACGGCCGACACCGACGGCAGCCGCTCGGCTTGCGACGGAGCCGCGACCCCCTCCCACAGCCGGGCGACCGCCGTCGGCGACGATCGCCCGGCGCCCGAGACCAGGAGCATCCGGTGACGACGCCCCCCACCTCACCCTTTGAACAGGCCGTCGCCCACGAACTGCGCGCGATCACTGCTGGAATCACCGCCGGAAGCGGGCTGGCCGACGCCACCCGCGAGCGTGTCCGGCGACGGCGGCGCGCCCGGTTCACCACCGGTGCGGCCACCCTCATGATCCTGGCCCTTCTGGTCCCAGCGGGCCTGCTCCTGCGCCCCGGCGGCGGCGACGGCGTCGCGACCGCCGGGGCGAGATCGGCGCCGGCCTCTGCCCGTCCCGCCGGCGTGCCCATCGCCGTGCCGCTGACCTCGGCTCCGGACGTATCCGGACCGGTGATCGGTGGCGTCACCATCCCGTGGCTGCCCAGCGGGCTGACGCCCAGGGGCACCTCGGTAGGCACCGGAACCGACATACGGGATAGTCGGGCCGGCATCCGTTCGTACCGGGCCGACTTCTCGACGATTGACGGGCCGGTCGGATTCGTGTCCGTGCGCGCCGAGTGGGGGTCGACCGGGACTTTCGACGACATGGCGGAGCGTGTCCGCGCCAGTGGCTCCAGCGTCGACTCCTACTTCCGTACGACCGTGCGCGGTCATCCGGCCCTCCAGCGAGGCAATGCCGCCAAGAGGGAGTTCGGCTTCACCTGGATCGAGCGTGACGGCCTGGTGCTCGCCGTGGACGGTGGTACGCCGATCACGTTCGATGAGGTCCGCCAGGTCGCCGACGCGCTGGTCGTCGCCAGCGCGCCGCCGCCAGCGACCCCGGATCTCGACGCGGCGATCCAGGCCGCGGCGAGCCGGGCGCTGCGGGCCGGTGTTCCCGCGGCTGAGGCCGTCAGCGCCGTCGACGCCACCGACACGTCCGCCCTCGTCGCGGCCAGGACGTCGTTCGCCACCGCCCACCCGGGCTTCGCGAGAACGGCGACGGTCGGGCTTCTCGCCACCGCGCCCCGAGCCGCCGACCGCGTCGACATCCAGGTGTCCCTGACCTTCAATGATCCCCGGCTGGGGATATCTCCGGCCGGGCCATCCGGGACCACGAGGATCTTCGGCGGTGAGGCGGTCCGTACCCCGTCGGGCTGGAAGATCACAAAGGCCACGTACTGTGGGGCTGTCATGATGATCTGTGGATTCTAGGCCGCGTACGGGTCTTCGCGATCACACTCTGTTCGGTTAGCCGCGCGCCTGGCTGATCTGGTGGGCGTGTGAGTGCGGTCTGGCTGCGGTGGGTCGCGGTGGTCAGAGCGGGCCGAGTGGGATGTGCGCGGGAGGATGGCGGTGGCTATGGGGAGGGGGTGTCCGACGCGTCGGACACCCCCTCCTGTGCTTGTGCGCGGCCCGCGGCTCGGTGGGCTCTGCCAGGCGCTGTTCATGGCCGCGCTGTCAGGCTATTGGCAGGCGGGCAGGTGGAGCGCCTCGACATATCCCCAGCGGCCGGACTTCGGTGCGTACCCAAGGATCCACGTCTGAGCGGTGTGGTGCCCGCAGTGGGCCGTGGTGATGTAGAAGGGGTCGCCGGGCCGCACGTTTCCGATCACGAAGGAGCGGGGAGCGCTGCGCAGAGTTCCGACCGAGGTGGGGTGGATGAGTGCTCCTTTCTTCTTGCCCGCGTGGTCGGCACTGACTGGTACCGCCTTGGTCTGGCTTTTCCCGCCGATCGCCTTGAGGTCGGGGAGGGGGTGCTGCTGTGCGTCGTAGGCGCGTGGATCGCGCAGGCAGTCCCGGCTGATGAATCCCCAGGACGGATCGCCGTGTGCGGCGTAGTCGAGAATTAGTGCGTAGCCCTTGTAGGTATAGCGCACGCCGACGTGATATGTCGTTCCGTTTGGCGAGCGTCGCGCCTTGGTCCAGGACCTTGCTGGAACTCCGTTCTTCGGGAAGTTCTCGTAGACCGGGCAGCTGTCCTTCTTCAGGGTGGTCGAGTGCGTGTAGTCGACGGATCCGTTTCCGGCGATTGCCGGTACCGCATCAGATGCGACTCCCAGCGCAATCGCGATGGCGGTCATGAATAGCAGCGTCAACCATCGACGAATCATCGTTCTCCTGGTTCTTGTTCCAGCGAGTGAGTGGCTGGCCGTGCAGGCAGGCGGAGGATAGCGGCTACGGGCGGGCGGCCTGTCGGACAACCCTCTTCGGGTGCGCTGAGGCCCCCCGCCAGAGCCCCTCGAAGGCTCGGTACCTCGACCTGGGACCATCGTTGGCACGGCACCTCGCGTTCGCAAGGGCGCTCAGTCAAGACGAAACGATCGCGCTTATCCCAGGCCTCTGACCTGCGGAAAGAGACAAAAGAAGGGACGGCTGAAACGTTGAGTGGACGTCGGGGGGCGACTCGGGAACTTCCGCCGGACCTGCCTGTGTCGGTCCAGTCGTTCGTGACGGAGGTCCGCCGGATCGTCGGCTCGACCGGGATGACCCAGCGGCAGCTCGCCGGCCGGCTGCATGTCAGTCCAGCGCAGGCGAATCGGTATCTCGGCGGAAGGGCGAAGATCTCGTCGCAGCAGCTCGACAAAATATTCGATCTCGGGCAGGTAGTGCCGGAGGAACGAGCTCGGATACGGCGGCTGTGGCAACAGGCATGCGCGGCCGGCATCGAGGTGTTCTCGGCAGGGAGCCCTTCGGCCGAGGACGGCCGTCCGGTCGACGCCGGAGACCCGCTCGGCGAGAGCGACGCGACTGTGACTGCGCCCGCGCCTGCGACACTGATGGATACTGGCGTTGAAGTGCTGGCGCCGGACCTTCCGGGTGGGAAGGCAGCGGGCGCCGACGTGGGACGACCTGGGGCGACGAGGGGCGCTGAGGAGCCACCGAGTAATCGCGGTGGGCCAATGCGGTGGCCGCGCTGGCTTCTGGGTTCTGCGGTCTGTGTCCTCGGGGTCGGAGGCCTGGTTCTTGCCGGCTACCTCACCGGAAATGCCCCGAAGGCCGAAGCCAGGCCGACCGTCGCTACAGGCGGGACGGTACCGGGAACGCCGAGTCCGACCGCGACCTGGGGAGCAGGATCGGCGGCTGTCCCGGCGCGACCGGCCTGCTCCGTCTGGCAGTATCGAGTGACCCGGCACGCGGACATGGTAAACGAGAAGAAGATGCCATTCGCGACTGCGGCGGAGGGCCAGGATTTCTACCGGTCCTTCGATGCGTCTGTCCCGGAGGTGCGGTATCGCTACTACGGGACTCTCGGCGTCGGAGGACCGGCAGGCTACGTACTCCAGGAGAAACTCGAGTTTGTCCGGGAAATCTGCGGCGCCCAGTAGCCGGATTGGAGCGAGCGTTCGCCGCGCCCGACCAGCATGGACATAGCCGTGCATGGCGCGACGAAGCCGCCAGCCCCCGAGCTGGCGGCTCCGTCGCGGTGCGGCCCGTGGGTCAGTGGATCAGCGCGCGGGGCGGTTCAGTGTCGTCCCCGCCCCGCCCGCCGTCACGTGTGCCGTGCTGGAGGTCGCCGGGATGCGGTGGGCCACCGAGCAGGCCCGGGTGGAGGCCGTGCTCGGTCGACGGCCGGGTGTCGTCGAGGTCGCGGCGAACCCGACGGCGCAGACCGTGCTTGTGCGGTTCGACCCGAGGCTGACGTCGGCGTCGGAGCTCGCCAGCTGGGTCCGTGACTGCGGGTACCACTGCGCGGGACAGTCGGTGCCGCGCCACGTCTGCGACCCGCTGGCCGAGCCCGTGCCACGGGAGCAGCATCCGGCGGCGCCGGACCGCCATGAGGACAACCTCAGGCACGCCGGCGGCCAGGCCGGGGTCGAGATGGCCACGGCGCACGGTGGGCACGCGCAGCGGGGGGAGCGGGTCGCGTCGCCGCATGAGGCGATGGGCCACGGCGGCCACGGCGGGCACGGTGGGATGTCGATGGCGGCGATGGTCGCCGACATGCGCAACCGGTTCCTGGTCGCGGCGGTGTTCTCGGTGCCGATCCTGCTGTGGTCGACGATCGGGCGCGACGTGCTCGGGTTTCACGTGGCGGCGCCGTTCGGGCTACGTGACGACGTGTTCCAGCTGGTGCTGAGTCTGCCGGTGGTGTTCTGGGCGTCGTGGATCTTCTTCGATGGCGCGGTGCGGGCGGTGCGCGCCCGCACGCTGGACATGATGGTCGCGGTCGCGGTCGCGGTCGCGGTCGCGATCGGCACCGGCTGGGCCTACTCGGCCGTCGTCACGTTGACCGGCGGCGGGGACGTCTTCTACGAGGCGGCCAGCGTTCTGGCGGCGTTCGTGCTGCTGGGACACTGGTTCGAGATGCGCGCTCGTGGCGGCGCGAACGACGCGATCCGTTCCCTGCTTGAGCTGGCGCCCGAGAAGGCGCTGGTCGTGCGGGACGGGGCGACCGTCGAGATCTCGACCTCCGAGGTCGTCGTCGGCGACCTGTTGCTCGTCCGTCCGGGTGGGAAGATCGCCGTGGATGGCGTGGTCGAGTCCGGCGAGTCGGACGTCGACGAGTCGATGGTCACCGGCGAGAGCCTTCCCGTCCACAAGCAGCCCGACACGCAGGTGATCGGGGCGACCCTCAACGCGACCGGCACACTGCGGGTACGCGCCATCAAGGTCGGCGCCGACACCGCCCTGGCGCAGATCGTCGCGCTCGTGCAGGAGGCGCAGAACAGCAAGGCGCCGGGCCAGCGCCTGGCCGACCTGGCCGCCTTCTGGCTGGTGCTCGTGGCGCTGGCCGGTGGGCTCGCCACGCTGCTGGTCTGGCTGTTGGCCACCGACCGGCCCGGGCGGGAGGCGATCCTGTTCGCGATCACGGTCGTCGTCATCACCTGCCCGGACGCCCTCGGCCTGGCCACCCCGACCGCGATCATGGTGGGCACCGGCCTCGGCGCCCGGCGGGGGATCCTGTTCAAGAACGCGGGCGCGCTGGAGACCTCCGCCCGGATCACCACGGTCGTCATGGACAAGACCGGCACCCTGACCAGAGGCGAACCCGCCGTGACCGCCGTTCTGGTCGCGGACGGTGTCGACGAGGGCGAGACGTTGCGGCTGGTCGCGTCGGTGGAGCGGGAGTCCGAGCATCCGCTCGCGGCCGCGGTGGTCAGATATGCGGATGACCGCGGCCGCCCTACGGCCACCGCGGATGGGTTCGTCAACGTTCCAGGGCAGGGCGCGGTCGCGACCGTCGACGGGCACCGGGTCGCCGTCGGCACCCCACGGCTGATGGCGGCCGAAGGAGTCGAGCTGGGCGACCTCGCCGAGCGGGCCGCCGCGCTGGCGGCCGGCGGGCAGACAGCCGTGCTCGTCGCGGTCGACACGCGGCCGGCAGCCGTGATCGGCCTCGCCGACACCCCGCGCCCCACCTCGGCGGCGGCGGTGGCCTCCCTGCTCGAGGCCGGCGTCGAGGTCGTGATGCTCAGCGGCGACAACCAGGCCACCGCCTCGCGGATCGCGCAGGAGCTTGGCATCAGGACCGTCATCGCCGAGGTGCTGCCCGGAGACAAGGCCGCCAGGGTCGCGGAGCTGCAACGCGCCGGCCGGCGGGTCGCGATGGTCGGCGACGGTGTCAACGACGCCCCCGCCCTCGCCCAGGCCGACCTCGGCATCGCGATCGGCGCCGGCACCGACGTCGCGATCGAGACCGCCGACGTCGTCCTCATGCGTTCTGACCCGATCGACGTCCCCGCCGCCCTGCTGATCGGCCGCGGCACCCTGCGCAAGATGCGCCAGAACCTCGGCTGGGCCGTCGGCTACAACGCCATCGCCCTGCCCATCGCCGCCGGCGTCTTCGAACCCGCCACCGGCCTGGTCCTGCGACCCGAGATCGCGGCCCTGTCGATGTCCGGATCCAGCTTCCTCGTCGCCGTCAACGCCCTCCTTCTCAAGGGGCTACGGCTACCCCGCTCGTTGACCACCATGGCGGACCCGCAACCGGCCACCGAAGCGGGGCCCACCGCACCCCCCGTGCCATGACTGAACACCGGCGCCACCGCGCCACCTACGACGCCCTCGTCACAGCCGGCTTTTCACCGTCCGAGGCGCAGCGCAGAAACGAGGAAGAAGATGCCGCCGAGCAGGGCGTAGCCGGCCAGGTTGCGCAGCGAAGGGTGAGAGGTAGCGGCCTGCAGGAGGAAGGAGATCCCGGCGAGCGTGGAGATGGCGCCGCTGGCGATCATCGCCCACTGGCCTCCGAGGTCGCGTCTCACCGTCCTTCACTGACGCCGGGCACCGCACCTCACAACGACTGAGGTCCGGAATCCCGCTCCGAGTGATGACCTAGGGTGATTTTCGTTGCTCTGGGTTCGAAACCGCGAACGCCGCGTCAGGGAATCGGCGACAGCGTCTCGTCTGCATGAGCCTTCCATCTCGGCGCCCCGACTTCTCGGAGCCCTGCCGCGCCCGGGCGACCGGGCGCACGACTCCCCAACGGGTACCCCCCTGGGGTATACCTGGAGAGGTGGGCGAGGTCCTCGAGCCCGATCTGGCCCCATGCCTCGTGGAGTGCACGAGGCGACGGCCCAGGTACCCGAAGGAGCAGGTGCGGGATGAACACCGCTGTAAGACTGACCGCTTTCGGCGCGGCGCTCGCCCTGGTCGTCGCCGGGGCTTACGGCGTCGGTATGGCCGTCGGCCCCGTGACCACGGTCGACGCAGGCGTCGGCACGGCCGAGGCGAGGGACGCTGGGCACGATGACGGCCACGGCGGCACCGCCCAGGCCGCGGCATCGGACCAGCCGGGCGGGCTGGCGTCGAGTGCCGGCGGCTACACCTTCACGCCCACCGACTCGCGCCTGACGCCTGGGCTCCGCGAGGACTTCGCCTTCCGGATTCTCGGGCCGAACGGAGCTCCTGCCACGGCGTTCGACGTCGAACACGACAAGCGGATGCACCTGATCGTGGTGCGCCGCGACGGCACCGGGTTCCAGCATGTGCATCCGGACATGACGCCCGAGGGGACGTGGGTGGTCCCGCTCACCGTGCCCGCCGCCGGCTCCTATCGGGCGTTCGCGGACTTCACCCCCACAGGCGGAGCGGCTACCACGCTGGGGGTCGACCTGACCGCCCCCGGCCTGTTCGAGCCGGTCATCCACGCGCCGACGCGCGTCGCAACGGTGGACGGCTACGAGGTGACGCTCACCGGCGACCTGACCGGCGGGCAGGCCACTTCGCTCACCGTGACGGTCCGGCGGGACGGGCGGCCGGTGACGGATCTGGAGCCCTACCTCGGCGCCTATGGTCACCTGGTCGCGCTGCGCGAGGGAGACCTGGCCTACCTGCACGTGCACCCCGAGGGCGGGCCGGGTGACGAGCACTCGTCACCCGGCCCGGACGTCCAGTTCGTCGCCGAGGTGCCCAGCGCGGGCAGCTATTGGCTGTTCCTGGACTTCCAGCATGGCGGGATCGTCCGCACCGCCGAGTTCACCGTGCCCACCGGACCGGCCGTGCGGGACGCCACCGCCGCACCGCCGCCGACAGGGCACGACAACACCGACCACGGTCACGGATCGCGAGAGGAGGGCTGGCGGCCATGAGTATCACGACGATGAATGCGTCCGACGCCGCGGTGACCGAGATCGAACTCGCGATCGGCGGGATGACCTGCGCGTCCTGCGCGAACCGGATCGAGCGCAAGCTCAACAAGATCGATGGCGTCACCGCCACGGTCAACTACGCCACCGAGAAGGCCCGGGTGAGCGCCCCGGGCGGCGTCGACCCAGCCGTGCTGGTGGCCCAGGTCGAGGCGGCCGGCTACACCGCCGAACTGCCCCGACCCCAGGCGGCCGAACCGGCGGCCGGCGAACCCGACACCGAGTCGGACTCGACCCGCCCGCTGCGTCAGCGCCTGGTGGCGAGCGCGGTGCTGGCGGTTCCGGTGATCGCGATGGCGATGGTCCCGGCGCTGCAGTTCACGAACTGGCAGTGGTTCTCTCTTGCGCTCGCAAGTCCCGTCGTGACCTGGGCCGCCTGGCCGTTCCACCGGGCTGCCTGGACCAATCTTCGGCATGGGGCGGCAACGATGGACACCTTGATCTCGATCGGTGTCAGCGCCGCCTTCGTGTGGTCGCTGTACGCGTTGCAGTTCGGCACCGCCGGGGAGCCGGGGATGGTGCACCCGTTCGAGCTGACCATCGCTCGCGGCGACGGGACGGGCAACATCTACCTGGAGGTCGCCGCCGGGGTCACCACGTTCATCCTCGCCGGCCGCTACTTCGAGGCGCGCGCGAAGCGGCGGGCCGGCGCGGCGCTGCGGGCACTGCTCGAACTCGGTGCCAAGGACGTCACGGTCCTGCGCGACGGTACCGAGACGCGGATCCCGATCGGCCAGCTAGCCGTCGGTGACCGGTTCGTCGTCCGGCCGGGCGAGCGGATAGCCACCGACGGCGCGGTCGAAGAAGGCGCGTCCGCCGTCGACGCCTCCATGCTGACCGGCGAGTCCGTTCCGGTCGAGGTGGAACCAGGCGACGCGGTGACCGGCTCGACGGTGAACGCCGGTGGGCGGTTGATCGTGCGCGCCACCCGGGTCGGCGCCGACACACAGCTGGCTCAGATGGCGAAGCTCGTCGAGGACGCCCAGAACGGCAAGGCCGCCGCGCAGCGGCTCGCCGACCGGATCTCCGGCGTGTTCGTGCCGGTCGTCATCGCCCTGGCCGCCGCCACCCTGGCGTTCTGGCTCGGGGCGGGGGCCGGCGCGGCAGCGGCGTTCACCGCCGCGGTCGCCGTCCTGATCATCGCCTGCCCATGCGCACTCGGGCTGGCCACGCCTACCGCGCTGCTGGTCGGCACGGGGCGGGGCGCACAGCTCGGCATTCTGATCAAGGGCCCCGAGGTACTGGAGTCCACCCGCCGGGTCGACACGATCGTGCTCGACAAGACCGGCACGGTCACGACCGGCCAGATGAGCCTCGTCGAGGTCCACGTCGCCGCCGGCGTCGACGAAACCGAGGTGCTGCGCCTGGCCGGCGCACTGGAGAACGCCTCCGAGCACCCGATCGCCGCCGCGATCGCGCGCGGGGCCCGCGACCGGGTCGGCGACCTGCCCGACGTCGAACAGTTCAGCAACGTCGAAGGACTCGGAGTCCACGGGGTCGTCGACGGGCATGCCGTACTCGTCGGGCGCTCAACGCTCCTGGCGGACTGGAGCCAGCCCCTGCCGCCAGAGCTCGTCACCGCCAAGGCCACCGCCGAGGCGGGTGGCCGCACCGCCGTCGCCGTCGCCTGGGACGGCCAAGCCCGCGCCGTGCTCGTCGTCGCGGACGTCGTGAAGCCGACCTCGGCACGAGCCGTCGCCCAGCTACGCCGGCTGGGGCTGACTCCGGTGTTGCTTACCGGCGACAACACGACGGTGGCCCGCGCCGTCGCCGCGGAAGTCGGCATCGAAGCCAGCCCGGACACCGTCATCGCGCAGGTGCTGCCCGCCGACAAGGTCGACGTGGTCAAGCGGCTGCAAACCGAGGGCAGAGTCGTCGCGATGGTAGGCGACGGCGTCAACGACGCCCCCGCGCTCGCGCAGGCCGACCTCGGACTGGCCATGGGCACCGGCACCGACGTCGCGATCGAAGCCAGCGACCTCACCCTGGTACGCGGCGACCTACGCACCGCGGTCGACGCCATCCGGCTGTCCCGCCGAACCCTGGCGACGATCAGGGGAAATCTGTTCTGGGCGTTCGCCTACAACCTCGCGGCGCTGCCCCTGGCCGCGGCGGGCCTGCTGAACCCGATGATCGCGGGCGCGTCCATGGCATTCAGCTCGGTGTTCGTCGTCGCCAACAGCCTGCGGCTGCGGCGGTTCGCCGCACAGGTCGACGACCCGCCAGCCACGACAGCGGCTCCCGTACCCCGGTCCCGCGAAGAAGCTGAAACGGCATCGGCTGAGGTTGTTCGATGACGGCGCTGCCTCGCGGCCGGTGGTTCATGGAAGGGGTCCCAGGCCGGCCTCCGATCGGGTCAGATGAGAAACGCGCGCATGACCACCGACCAAGATTTCTACCTGGTGCTCGGGGTCGACCCCTCGGCCTCGGCCAGCCAGATCACGCGCGCCTACCGCACGCTGATACGCCGCCATCACCCGGACACCCGGATGCCTGTGCGGAAGACCGGCCAGCCGATCTCGGTGCGCCAGGCGGACTCGTCGGCGGTGTCGGGTGGGCCGACGAGGTAGGTTTCGCGGACTGGGCCGGCGACGGCGAGAGCGTGCTCCGCGACGTAGGTGCCGAGGGCGCCGTAGGTGACGTCGATGTCGTCGTGCGGCCCGTGATGCACGGTGACGGCGAGTTCGGCGGCCGGTACGACGAAGGGCCGTACTCGCCCGATGGCCGGCGCGGTTGCGGTGACTGGCACGTAGACGGTGGCGCTTCCCCGCTCGTGGGTGAACAGGGCGTTGTCGTAAAGCCCACCGGGCGGGCCCGACTGGCTGAGGCAGGCGTCGGCCAACGCCGCGTCGAGTTCGGTCATCGCGCCGTCGTACCAGCGCAGGATCTCCTCCTGGTCCACCATCGCCTGGACCGCGGCCGTCGACTGGGCCGCCGATGTTCGTAGCTCCACCTGGAGCGGCGGCGACGCGGGTCCGAGAAGCCGCCGCAGCGATGTCACCGCGGCGCGGGTCGTGTCGAGCTGGCGTTCGAGCCGCCGCAGGTGCTCGCTGATCAGAGCGCTTCGGGCCTCGGGTTCAGGGGTCGCGAGGATCGCTTTGATCTCTCTGACGGGCATGTCGAGTTCGCGGAAGCGGTGGATGACCTGCGCGTTGGGCACCTGAGCCGTCGAGTAGTAGCGGTACCCGGTCGACTCGTCGACCCGGTCGGGCTCCAGGAGCCCGACCTCGTGGTAACGGCGCAGCATCTTCACACTCAGGTGGGTGATCTGGGAGAACTCGCCGATCGTCAGGCCAGCGCGCATGAACACACTCTGAACTCTCCCCAGGGGGGAGGGGCAAGTCGTGAGACAGGACCGGGCCCGTTTGACCCTCCCCAGGGGGGAGGGCCGATGGTGGCGCTGCGCCTGGACGGGCGCCTCGGTCGAGGCGCCGCTGGCGGTGTACGAGGAGGTACCTGTGGCCCCGCCCATTCCTGTGGCGCCGTCCGGCAGCCTGGCACTGCCGGCCGCGGTCGAGCGTTACGTCGCGGCGAGTAACACGCATGACCGCGCCGCACTCCTCGCGACGTTCGCGCCGGACTGTTCGGTGACCGACGCCGGCCGCGAGTTCCGGGGTGCCGAGGAGATCGGCGGCTGGCTGGACCGCGAGATCATCAGCGCGTCGGTGACGATGAAGGTCATCGCGGCGTCCGAGCACCACGGGGAGATCGTCCTGCGCGCGGTGATCGACGGCGTGTTCGACCGGACGGGGCTGCCGGACCCGCTGATCCTCACGTTCCGCTTCACGGTCCGCGAAGACCGGATCGTCCGGATGATCATCAGCCTCGACGAGACGGACCCGCGATGACCGTCATCGACGACTCGCTCGCCGGCAGGCGCGCGCTCGTGACCGGAGGGACCCGGGGCGCCGGCGACGCGATCGTCGCGCGGCTCGCCGATGCCGGCGCCACCGTGCTCACGACGGCACGCGCCGTCCCCCGCGGGCATCAGGACCCGAGCCGGATCGTCATCGCCGACCTCGCCATGCCGGAGGGGGTACACGCAGTTGTCAACGAGGTGCGCAAACGGCTAGGAGCGGTGGACATCCTGGTCAACTGCGTTGGCGGCTCGCACGCGAAGCCGGGCGGCTTCGCCGCGCTCAGCGACGACGACTGGCAGGCGGAGCTGGATCTCAACCTGCTCGCCGCCGTCCGGCTCGACCGGGCGCTACTGCCCGCGATGCTCGACGCAGGTCGGGGCGCCGTCGTCCACGTCTCGTCGATCCAGCGTCGGATGCCGCTGTACGACGCGACGCTCGGCTATGCAGCAGCGAAGGCCGCGCTCACCACCTACAGCAAGGGCCTCGCGAACGAGGTCGGCCCACGTGGGATACGGGTCAACTCGGTCGCGCCGGGTTTCATCCGGACCTCCAGCGCCGAGGCGCTCGTCGACCGGCTCGCGCAGGCCGCAGGCATCGACCATGATGCCGCGCTCGGCCAGCTCATGGACTCCTTGGGCGGCATCCCGATCGGCCGCCCGGCCCAGCCCGCCGAGGTCGCCGAGCTGGTCGCCTTCCTCGTCTCCGACCGGGCGGCGTCCATCAACGGCGCGGAGTATGTCATCGACGGGGGAACCACCCCGACGGTCTGAGCGGGACAGTTCCGCCGGCCGTCCTGCCGTCTCGTGACAGGCATCGGCAGGCCGTCGCGGAGGGGACGCTGGCCGGCTGGTCGTGAGGTGACACACCGATACATTTCGCTCGGCGAATACCCCGGTGAGTCAGCATCACGCCTACCGACACGTCGCCTGGGTTCCCGACGATCTTTGACACTCGCCTGGCAATTGCCGGGTAAGCGGATCCGGCGGGCAGCCTGGCTAAGCCGCGGACGAACGCCCCGGTGGTCAGCTCGGGGAGGACGGCCGATGGCGGCTGATCCTCGCCGGTCAACCGTCCCGGTGCAGTACTCGCTGCGCGCCACGTTGAGAGACCGACACGGGCAGTAACTGGCAGCGTCTATCGCGGTGTCGGGTGTGGATGCGTCGTCTCCACGCGGTTGCGTCCGCCGCTTTTGGCCCGGTACAGCGCGGAGTCGGCGACTTCGACCAGGGTTTTCACGATCAGAAACGGGTCGGGCTGGGCAGAGCCGACCACGATGTTCGCCGGGTTGATGTCCCGATGTATCACTCCCCGGCGGTGTATCCCCGCCACGGCCCGCGCGAGCAGTTCGGCCAGCTCGAACAGTTCGGTCGGATCGCGCGGAATGGTCTGCCGGGCCAGCGCAGTGCCGCCGACATCGGCCAGGAGGAGCGCTGCAGGGCTGGTGGGCACCCCGGCCGCCAGCTGCACGACCCCCTCGACCCCCGGACAGCCGCTCGAGGATCTCTCTCTCTCTCTCTCTCATGCCGCAACCGGTGCTGAGCCCCCGGCCCCAGAAACTCCTTCTGGATCACGCTCTGACCGGGGGACACCAGCCGAGTCACCCGGGTCCGCTCCGACTCGTGGAGCAGCTCGATCCGCGAGGCCACCGGCGGATCGCGACCTGGAGACAGGCGTTCAGGACACATCGGCCAACCCCACCACCCGTGATGTACGACCTACATGTCCAGTCTGCCCAGTCGTGGCGACGCCAACTGTGGGGTGCCGGAAGTCTGCTCGGGCCTGTGACCTGGGCCGACGGCGGCTTCTCCGCCACCTGGCACGCACCGTCGACGAACCATCCGGTGGTGCTCTGCTGCGTTTCACGTCATTTAATGACCTGGAACATCAGATACACGCCTCCGGTTGCGCCAACCCAACCAGGTGGTAATAGTCGCGGGTCGTCAACCTCGACATCACCCATGGTCCGTCCACAAACTTCTCCGGACTGGCCCAACCATCCGCGCGGATCGGCGGCCGTGGCACCCGCCCGAGAGGTAGCTCCACCACACCCGATCACCCTTCTCGCCATTTCCGCAGGTCAGCCCCCATGGCCGCCGCCCGCTCGGCCCCCTGATGCCGACAATGTCCCTATTTATTGACAGATAGACGGATGTCCGTGACACTCTCCCTGACGCAGTCCCGACACTGAGCGCTACGTGGCCCTCCGGGATTGTTTCTGCCCCGTGCGTGCAGCGTGAGAATCCGTCTCCCGGGCGCGCCGGGGGCACTGCGCCGCGAGGCGGGTAAGGCCTCATCCCCGGAGACCTGTCCCGGTCGGTCGGCGCCACATCAGCGCAGATGATCGGAGAAACACTGAGCATGCGCAGCTTCACCAGGCGGTTTGCCGCGGCGGCCATACTGGCCCTCACCTGGACCTCATCCGGACTGCTCGCCGGATCGGCGTCGGCGGAGACCGCAACCAGCTGCCCACCGGCGAGCACGCTGGCGTCGACCGGGTACTCCACCACGGTCAGCGGCGACCTCTACCTGCTGGACATCAACCGGCTGAAGGTCACCGGAACGGTGCCCGGCTTCGTCGGCGCGGCCAACGGCTACGTGTCCCGCGACGGCAGGTCTGTCTACATCGACAACTGGGGCGCCGGCGCCGTCCAGGTACTGAACGCCTGTACCAGGCAGGTCACGACGACCATCAACACCAATGGTCGGGTTCTGGGTGTGATGAGCCCGGATGGTCGTTACCTCTACGAGGTCGGTTACCAGGGCCTGTTCGAGACGGGCCAGGACACCACCCTCTACGTCATCGACACGACGACGAACGCGATCGTGCGCACCTGGCCGGTCAAGGACGCGTTCGCCGTCACCGTCAGCCCGGACGGCCGCAAGCTGTACGTCGGCGGCGTGAACGAGGTCTACGTCTTCGACACCGCCGGCCACCAGCTCGGCACGCTGTCCACCGGCTACCTCCCCGAGTGGCTGGCGATCACTCCGGACGGGACGACCCTGGTCTCCTCCAACTACGACGGGACGGCGACCCTCACCCGGCTCGCCACCGGCACCCGTGTCGCGACCATCAACTACGGCGAGAAGAGCGCGCCCGAGTACGTCACCATCACCCCGGACGGCACACAGGCCTGGGTCACCCTCGGCATCGGTGGCGTCGGCGTGATCAACCTGGCCACCAACACCTCGAAGGTCCTGCCGACCAGCGGCATGGCCCTCACGGTGAGCTTCTCCCGTGACAGTCAGAAGGCCTTCGTCACCGAGGCTGGCCCGAACACGGTGAACACCGACGGCATCGCGGCCAGCGAGCGGATGGTGTCCGGCACCTGGCACCCCGGCCCCGGCAACGTCCGCGTCTTCTCCGTCCCGACCCAGAGGGTGCTCGCCACGATCACCACCGGCGAGTTCCCCGGCGTCGTCGCCATCAAGCCCTGACCGCCACACCCTGACCGCCACACCCTGACAACCGCAACCCGGCGGTGGTGGGACGCCCGCGCGGCGCCCCACCACCGCCGGTGACCGGAGCTGGAGACAGGACCGTTGTAGGGCAGGTAGCCATACAACCGTGCAGGGCAGACACCGTCGACACAGATCAGCCCTGGAATGCGCGGATCGACCGGAGCCGACCCGACGACTCCGCGTGACGCGAACGATTCGTGACGCAACCGACGTTCGTGACCCCCCACCCTCGGGCCAGCACTTCCGCTCCGTCCGAGGACGCCATCGCTTGCGCCCGTGACAAACGGCCCTCCGACGGCGCGACGGCCGGGAGCAGGCCGGTCCCGAGGTCGGCACGGACAGCCGCCAGTACGTCGCGCTCGCCCCGGCCCCCTCGACACCTCCCCCGACTTCCGTGCGACCCGATACGCATATCCCAGCTAGCCACCCTGAAGGTGGCGTGTCGGTCGAAAAGCAATTTATTGCCCCATATAGGACATCCTCAACACACTTCCGACTGACGCAGCGCGGACACGAGAGCTACCCGACGGCTCTTCGGGCGACCGGCGACCCCCAGAGCCGGCCCGAGACCAGGGCTCCGCCAAGGTCGCCCGTCGCGCGCAGACGATCGGAGGATCACCGAAGATGCTCAAGATCAACAAGGGACTGCTTGCCGCGGCCTCGTTAGCCCTGGCCTGCGTGGCCACGGGACCGTTCACCGGGACCGCGTCGGCGGCCCCGTGCCCGCCCCCCGCGACCGGGTACTCGACCAGTTTCGACGGCCACCTCTACTCCGTCGACCTCAACCAGCTGAAGATCAGCGGAACGATCTCCGGGTTCGACGGCTCGTCGAACAGCTACGTCTCCCACGACGGCAGGTCGGTGTACGTCGACAACTGGGGTGCCGGCACCGTCCAGGTGATGGATACCTGCACCCGGCAGATCACCGCGTCCATCAACGTCAACGGCCCGGTCCTCGGCGCGACCAGCCCCGACGGACGCTACCTCTACGAGGCCGGCTACCAGGGCCTGTTCGAGACGGGCCGGGATACGACCCTCTACGTCATCGACAGCACGACCAACACCATCGTGCGCTCCTGGCCGGTGAAGGACTCCTTCGCCGTTACCGTGAGCCCCGACGGCAAGAAGGTGTACGTTGCCGGCGTCGACGACGTCGTCGTCTACGACACCGCGGGAAACCGGCTGGACTCGCTCGCCACCGGGCACCTGCCCGAGTGGATCTCGATCACTCCGAACGGCAGACTGCTGGTCTCGGGCAACTACGACGGCACCGTCACCGTCACGAACCTCGCCACCAGGGCCCGCCTGGCCACCGTTGACTTCGGCGCCACAAGCGCGCCCGAGTACGTCGCCGTCACCCCGGACGGCACGCAGGCCTGGGTCACCCTCGGCATCGGCGGCGTCGGCGTCATCAACCTGACCACCTTCGCCGCCAAGGTCCTGCCGACCAGCGGCATGGCGCTCACGGTGACCTTCTCCACCGACGGCCAGCGCGCCTACGTCACCGAGGGCGGTCCGAACACCGTCAACGACGACGGTGTCGACGCCACCGCCCGGGCGGTTTCCGGCCAGTGGCACCCCGGCCCGGGCAACATCCGGGTCTTCCACGTTCCGACCCAGCGGGTGATCAGGACGATCCAGGCCGGCGAGTTCCCCGGCAACGTCGCCTTCCAGCCCTGACCATGCACGCGGCGACCTGACAACTGTCGCTGACAACTGTCGCTGACAACTGTCGCTGACAACTGTCGCCAGGTGAGCTCACCAGGTGGGGGTGGAGCCCGGGTGGCTCCACCCCCACCTGCTTTCAGCCCCAGCCGGCCGACAGAGCGGCGCCGCCAACAGTGGAACACTTCGACCACACCCGTTCGCCCCGAACGTACGGGGAGAATCTGGCGGCGCTGGTGGGTCCGGACCGCTGCGGCGCGCTGCGGCGTCGCTGGCCAGGAGGAGGTCCCTGCCCGTGGAGCTGCGTCAGCTGCGGTACTTCGTCACCGTGGCGGAGGAACAGCACTTCGGACATGCCGCCGCACGGCTCAACATCGGCCAGCCCGCCGTCAGCCAGCAGGTTCGGCGTCTGGAGCGGGAGCTCGGGGTCGAACTGTTCGACCGTTCTCCGCGGCATGTGCGTCTGACCGCTGCCGGTGAGGTCCTTCTTCCCGAGGCGCGCGCCGTCCTTGCCGCCGAGGACCGCGCGCTGGCCGTCGCCGCCCGGCTCGCCAACGAGTACACCGGAACGCTGCGGCTGGGCACGAGCAGGGGGCTGGGGGGTCGTCTGGAGATCGTGCTCGAACAGATCAGGCACCGCGCCCCTCACCTCGCGGTGGAACTGGTAGGGGAGCCGACGCAGCAGCGGCTGGACCGGGTCGCGGCCGGCACGCTCGACGCGACCTTCGTGCGTGGCACCACCACCGGCCCCGCGCACCGGGCCATCCCCGTGTGGCAGGAACCGCTGGTCGTCGCGCTGCCCGCCCGGCATGAGCTCGGCAGGCGAAGCGACGTCGCGCTCGCGGATCTCGCGCACCTCCCGCTGGGCCTGGTACCCCGCCGGCGCAACCCCGTCCTGGTCGACCTGGTCATCCGGGCCTGCCACGACGCCGGGTTCCAGCCGGTGCCGAGCCCGCTCACCGGCACCCTTGAGGACACGCTCGCCACCATCGGTTCCGGCGCGCCGCTGTGGACCGTGCTGTATGCGGCGCACGCGCGGCAGCTGCGTGCCAGCAGGGTCTCCTTCCGGCCGGTCCGTGGTCGTCCGCTGTCAATGACCACGGCGTTGTGGGTGCGCGCCGCCGTCCCGACGCAGGTGCTGCCCCTGCTGCTCGGCGCCTGTGCGGCGGCGGCCAGCCATCACGACTCCTGATGGCTGTCATGCTCAAGTGCGACTTGGCACGTGGTCGGCGCGGAGATGGACTGGACGCTGCCGGTAAGGCTCGCGGCCTTGTCCGGTGCCGTCCTGTTCACCACCTCCAGACTGGAGAGCGTTCATGCCGATCGTGACCGTGCAGCAGAGCCCGCGCACCGTCGAACTCAAGCGTCAGCTGGTGGAACGCATCACCGACGCGTTCGTCGACGCGTACCAGATCCCGGCCGAGACCGTCCAGGTCTGGATCCAGGAAGTGCCTGCGGACAGCTGGGGTGCCGCGGGCAAGCTCACCGCCGACCTCTGAGACCGGGGCAGCGCGCCCGGCGGCCCGGCCCGGTCCGTCGGGCGCGCGAGAGGCCCGTCCGGGCGACCCGCGCCTGCGTCCTTGGCAGGTAGGGGATGTCCCGATGTTACAGGTTCGCCATCACAGCCGTCGATCAGATGATCTGGGGCAGCATGTTCTGTTCGCTGCCCTTGCGCCATTCCACGAGAAGGATCGTGGCGTCGTCCTGGAGCTGCCTTCTCTGGTGGGCGAGCACCGCGAGTCGCAGTCGGCGCAGCGTCTCGGGCACGGGTAGGCCGCTGGCGTCCTGGCGCCGCAGGAAATCGGCCAGGCGCTCGGTGGTGAAGAACTCTCCGTCGGGGGTGCGCGCTTCGATGACGCCGTCGGTGTAGAGCAGGACGCGGTCAGCTGGCCTGCGTGCCCCGGAGACGGGCGAACGCCGTCCCGAGGCAGCTGAGCTCCCCGCCGCGTCCCAGTTCCTCAAACCTCCGGCCGCCGTGATATCGCGAAGCCTTCCGCAACGAACTACGATCAGGGAATGCAGCCTGGCCGCGAAGACCAGAAGGTGCCCGAAAAGAACACGGCGCGCCAAGAACGTCGGGATCCCGAGAAACTGGTCGAACAGATGCTGATATGGTTTGGGATAGTTCCTGATGACCATGAGAGTGAGTAACTTCACTTTTCCGCCGCAGGCTTCTTGTGTATTTCGGGTGACACATTGTCGGACTAGTGCAGCATATGCCCTGATGTTCACGCATGAGCCCGGCCGGCCCTGTCTCGGATGAGCCGGGTCGGCGCGAGCGCGCGGCCACGGCGAGCGCCACGTCGAAGGACCGCCCGCATCCGGGCCGCGGTCCTCGTGGGTGTCATCGCCCACGGCCCGCCGGCGGGAGGCCAAGCACCCGTTCGTCCGGAAGGTGGCCCGGGCCGCCGAAAGGGCGACCGCCAAGGTCCGTTCCGCCCTGGGTGGCTCGCCCGACTGACGTCCGTCGGCTTGGAGGAACGCCCAAAAATGAAGGAAATGCGTCCGGTCAACTGGGCCCTTGTCTCGCTGGGCGCGGCGGTGTATCCACGCTCAGGGGAGCCTGTCGGAGTTCGCCTCAGAGCGGCTTTCCGGTGTTCAGGTCGAGGCCGGCGATCGGCTTCGCCGCGACGCGCCGCGAGCGCCGAGACACCGTCGATGTCACGGTCACCGAACGCCCCGCCCGTACGAGAGCCGATGCCGAGCACACCGAGCGGCGCCCCGACCTCGCGGCGTCTCGCCTGAGCCGGACCGGCCTCGTACCGGAGGCGGGACGGGGGCTCGCTCCCGCCTTACTGTGGCGCGGTGGACTCGGCCTCGCGGATCATCGCTGTCGCGTCGCGGGGGAGTATGAAACCTGCGGCCACACCCGCTGAGACGGCCTTCTCCACCTTCTCCAGATACAGCTCGCGGGTGGGGTAGAGAGTTTTCAGGGTGTCCGCGGAGAACGGTTCGGAGGAACCGCCCAGGTTCTCGAGCAGGTTGGCGGAGCCGATGGTTCCCGTCACCTTTGCGGTCGGTACCGCGACCGCGGGCAGACGGATGCCACCGCGGGCGATGCCATGAGCGTCACGAACGATCGTGGGGGGTTCGCCGGTGATCTCGATGCGGGGCTGCGCGGGAGGTGGGATGCGCTCGGCCAGCCAACGCTGCATGTGGAAGAAAGACGCATCGCGCAGTGGGCGAAGGTCCACGGTGTTGGGGGATGGCCCGTTGAGACCTGCCACCGCGGCCAGGTTCACACCCCAGTCCCGCTGGAACTTTCCGGCGACCACCCGAATGGTGTGGGTGGACGCGTGCGAGGTTCCGGCCGCCTCCCACAGGCGGAAGGTGTCGGTATCCGGCTGACGGGCCTCGGCGAAGGCGGGCGCTTCCGTCTCGGAGTTGACCACCAGCACCGGAACCCTCAGATCGTCCCGCAGTCTCGTGACCGACTGGAAGCGGTGCACCACATCCGGGAGAGCGGTCTCCCGTGCGGCCTGCTCGGTCGCGAGGGGTGCGCTCCAGCCGAAGTGGACGTCGAACAGGAATCCGTCGAAACGATTCGTGAGCGGTTGGATCGCGTTGAAGTAGCTCTGCAGCCGGGCCGCCGACTGGGACGCCCCGTGCGCGAGCAGTCGCCTGACGTCCAGCCCGCCCATCGGGTCGTTCGCCGCGAGGTCGCGGCCCGGTCCCACGAGTTGGGCCGCCGCGGTGAAGATGCCGTAGGAGGCGTCGTCGGAGGGAATCGACAGGGAGCCATAACGTTCGGGGTCCCAGCTCACCAGACCCTGGGGAGAGGCGGTGTCGAATCCGTATACGCTGACCACCTGGGTTGAGACGGCGGCCACCGCGAAGCCACCCTCGAAGATCTCCGGCGTGTCGAGCTGAAACCCGTCCGTGCCCGCGGAGACGTTGTTCCACGAGACGATGACAGTGCCGTTGAACTTCGCCGGGTCGACGGGGCGCCGAACGACCATCCGTGTCCTGAACGGGAGGCTCCCACTGGGCTCCGCCGTCCAGCGACCGTCAGTGCGTAACTCACTGTCGGTGAGGCGGTACGTGGTCGCGTCCCCTTCGAGGAAGTACTCCTCCTCCACGTACCCGTAGGTGCTCACATCGACCAACGTGGTGCCGAGGGGCCAGCCATGCGCCCCCCCGTGAACGGGCCCGATCAGACGTGCACTCGCAGCCATCAGAGGCGCCCTCTCGTAGATGTCAGAACTGCCACCATGACAGTGACCAGCATCACGGTGGCGGAGTGTCGTGTCAACCAGTCCGGGAGCCGCCGACCACAGCAGCCCGACGTGGCCACGGAAAGTATTAATCCGATGCCAGAGAGTCCGAACCGGTCGCGTGGGCGCGGGAACCACCCTTCGACGTCCTGAGGATGAGCGATCGCGGATCGGCTACCGTGAACGCATGGAACCAGGCCACGCAGGTGTCGCCGCGGGCCGGTCCTCCCCACCCGGCCGGCTCCGGGATCGTCAGCTTCTGGATACGCGGAGGGCCATCGAGACCGCCGCCATGGAACTGTTCACCAGCCGGGGATTCGACAGCACAACGGTGGACGAGATCGCCGAGGCGGCGGGTGTCTCACAGCGGACCGTGTTCCGTTACTTCCCCACGAAGCGATCCATCCTGCTCGAATACGACAGGACTCTGAGCGAGAATCTCCGCACTCTGCTCCGCGATCGACCTCCTCGCGAACTCACCCTTCGCGCGCTGGAACCCACGCTCATCGGCTTCGCCGAGATTCTGCAGCGGGACCGTGAGAACGTCACCCTCAGAATGGCGATCACGGCGTCGAGTACAGAGCTCGCCACCTACCCGCTTGAAGCAATGCAGACCCATAGTGCCGTCATAGCCGGCGAACTCGCTCGGCACCGCCCCGCCGCCACCGACGAAGCCGACCGGCTGGCCCTCACCTGGTTGGCCAACGGGGTTCTGGTCGTCGCCCTCAGCAAATGGCTGGAGGGCGACCTGCGGCATCCCCTCCCCGCCCTCACGCTCCGGTCCATCGAACGGGTACGCGCCGCCGCGACAAGATAGGCGTCGAACGCCACCGGCTGCGGCAGTCAGAAGTCCTCGTTGAAGGACACCGTGCCGGCGACTCCGACCTGGTAGGCGGAGACCCGGCGCTCGAAGAAGTTCGACAGTTCCTGCACGTCCTGCAGTTCCAGGAACGGGAACGGGTTCGCGGAGCCGAACATCGGCGTGAATCCGAGCTGCGCCAGCCGACGGTCGGCGACATGTTCCAGGTAGGTCCGCATGTCGGCGACCGTCATCCCGGCGACGCCGCCGGCGAGGAGATCCTCGGCGAAGACGGTCTCGGCGTCGACCGCTTCGGCGAGCATCCGGCGCACGGCGGCCTCCAGTTCCTCGTCGACGAGGTCCGGTTCCTCGGCGCGGATGGTCCGGACCACGTCGAGCGCGAACTCCATGTGCTGGGACTCGTCGCGGAACACCCAGTTGGTTCCGGACGCGAGCCCGTGCAGCAGGCCGCGGGAGCGCAGGAAGTAGACATAGGCGAACGCGCCGTAGAAGAACAGCCCTTCGACGCAGGTGGCGAAGCAGATCAGGTTGAGCAGGAAGGCGCGGCGGTCCGCGCGGGTGCGTAGCCGGCCCAGGGCGCCCAGGGAGTCGATCCAGCGGAAGCAGAACCGTGCCTTGGCGCGGATCGACGCGACGGTGTCGACCGCGGCGAACGCCTCGGCCCGCTCGTCCGGGTCGGGCAGGTAGGTGTCGAGCAGGGTCAGGTAGAACTGGACGTGCACCGCCTCCTCGAACAGCTGGCGGGACAGGTACAGCCGCGCCTCGGGCGCGTTGACGTGCCGGTAGAGGTTCAGCACCAGGTTGTTCGCGACGATCGTGTCGCCGGTGGCGAAGAAGGCGACGAGCCGGTTGACCAGGTGCCGCTCGGCGGGGCTGAGGCGGTGCAGGTCGGCGAGGTCGGCGTGCAGGTCCACCTCCTCCACTGTCCAGGTGTTGCGGATCGCCGCCCGGTACCGGTCGTAGAAGTCGGGGTAGCGCATCGGGCGCAGAGTCAGCTTCATTCCCGGGTCGAGGAGCGTCACTGGCATGCCTCGCAGTTCTCCGGGTTCTCCAGAGAGCAGGCGACCGACGCGGCGGCGTCGGTGGTGACCGTCGCCTGCTGGATGCGGGTCGCGGGGCGCGAGCGCAGGTAGTAGGTCGTCTTCAGGCCGACCGACCAGGCGTGGGAGTACATCGATGACAGCCGGCCGATGTTCGGGTCGGCCATGAACAGGTTCAGCGACTGGCTCTGGTCGAGGTAGGGCATCCGGGCCGCGGCCAGGTCGATGAGCGCCCGCTGCGGCAGCTCCCAGGCGGTGCGGAACACCGTACGGACGTCGTCCGGCAGCTCGGCGAGCCCCTGCACCGAGCCGTCCGCCGCCCGGATCCGTTCCCGGACCCGCTCGGTCCACAGCCCGCGGCGGCGCAGCTCCTCGACGAGGTAGGTGTTGATCTGCAGGAACTCGCCCGACAGCGTCTCGCGTTTGAACACGTTGGACACCTGCGGCTCGATGCACTCGTAGCAGCCGGCGATGGACGCGATGGTGGCGGTCGGCGCGATCGCGAGCAGCAGGCTGTTGCGCAGGCCGTGCACGGCGACGGCGGCCCGCAGCGCCGCCCATCGCTCCGGCTGCGTCGGCGTCACGTCGAAGTGGTCCGGGTGCAGCACCCCGCGGGCGGCCCGCGTCTGGGCGAACGCCGGATGGCGGCCGTGCTCGCGGGCGAGCTCCACGGACCGCTCCAGCGCGGTGAGCGCGATCTCCTCGGCCAGTCTGGTGGACAGCTCCCGGGCGGCGGGGGAGTCGAACGGCAGCCGCAGCGCGAAGAACACGTCCTGCAGGCCCATGACGCCGAGGCCGACCGGCCGCCAGCGGGGGTTGCTCGCGGCGGCCTCGCCGGTCGGGTAGTACGTGATGTCGATCACCCGGTCGAGGAACGTCACCGCCGTGCGGACGGTGGCGCGCAGCCTCGCCCAGTCGATCCGCGTCGCGGGGTCCGTGGGCGGTCCCGCCGCCGCATCCCCCGCCGCGTCCACCGTCGGGTTTGCGATCGGGTCCGCCGATGCTGACGGGTCGCCGTCGCCGGGCGACAGCGCCAGCAGGTGGCGGGCCAGGTTCACCGAGCCGAGGTTGCAGACGGCGGTCTGGCTGTCGCTGGTGACCTCGAGGATCTCGGTGCACAGGTTCGACAGGTGGATGACGTTGGCGGGCTCGGCGGTCTGGTTGCCGGTCCGGTTCGCGGCGTCCTTGAAGGTCATCCAGCCGTTGCCGGTCTGCGCGAGGGTGCGCATCATCCGGGCGTAGAGGTCGCGGGCGGGCAGCTGGCGGACGTAGCGCCCGGCGGCCTCCGCGGCCCGGTAGGCACGGTCGAACGCGTCGCCCCACAGGTCGGTCAGGTCGGGGACCTCGTCGGGGTCCATCAGCGACCAGGTGTCGTCGGCGTGGACGCGGCGCATGAACTCGTCGGGGATCCAGTGCGCGAGGCTGAGGTTGTGGGTGCGCCGGGCGTCCTCGCCGGTGTTGTCGCGCAGCTCGAGGAACTCCTCGATGTCGGGATGCCAGGGCTCCAGGTACACGCAGGCCGCGCCCTTGCGCCGGCCGCCCTGGTTGACGGCGGCGACCGACGCGTCGAGGGTCCGCAGCCACGGCACGATGCCGTTGGACCGGCCGTTCGTGCCGCGGATCAGCGCGCCGCGCGAGCGGACCCGGGAGAAGCCGATCCCGATGCCGCCGGAGAACTTCGACAGCCGGGCGACCTGCCCGTACCGCTCGTAGATCGACTCCAGCTCGTCGCGCGGCGAGTCGACCAGGAAGCAGCTCGACATCTGCGGATGCGCGGTGCCCGCGTTGAACAGCGTCGGTGAGCTGGGCAGGTAGGCGAGCGACGCCATCAGCCGGTACAGCTCCCCGGCCTCGGCGACGTCGTGGGACAGCCCGCAGGCGACGCGCAGCAGCCAGTGCTGCGGGGTCTCGACCAGCAGCCGGGTCCGCGGGTGGCGCAGCAGGTAGCGATCCTGCACGGTGCGCATGCCGAAGTACTCGAAGGCCCGGTCGGCGGCCGGGTCGACGAGCGCGTCCAGCTCGGCGGCGTGAGCGGCGACGAACCTGGCGGTCGACTCGCCGATGAGGCCGAGCCGGTGACCCCGTGCCACACCGGCGCTGAACGAGGTGATCCCCTGGCCGCCGACCTCGTCCGCGATCAGGGCGGCGAGCAGGCGGGCGGCGAGCCGCGAGTACTGCGGCTCGGTGCCGATCAGCTCGGCGGCGGTCCGCACCGCGAGCCGGTCGACCTCCTCGGTCGTCACCCCGTCGTACAGCCCGGCGGCGGTGCGGGCCGCGACCCGCCGCGGGTCGACCCGGTCCAGGTCCTGCGCGCGGCGCGCCACCGCGGCGATGATCCGGGTCACGTCGACGGGTTCGAGCGCGCCGTCGCGACGGCGGACACGCAACGCCTGAGTACCGATCGGGGACGACTCGGTGACGGTCAACATCGCTCCTCGCGCGGGTCCGGTGCGTGGGCTGGACCGGCGGCACGACGGAGCAGGACACCGGCGCGGGACGCGACCCCGAGACGCGGGCACCGGAGACGGCCTGACACGTCGAGGCGGCGCGGCGCGTCTGACAGCACGCGAGCACGCCAGGCCACGGCGATGACCGGCGAGGTGCCCGTGCCCGGACCAGCTCCGGCACGGTGTCCAGACCCTCCCTCGGGGCCGGCGGACCGCCGCGCGTGGGCACGCGCGGCACACTGGCAGGTCTTCGGACTCGCGGGCTCCCGTCGGCATCGCTCTACGCCCGACGGACCTACTGGCCGTCGCGTTTCCCAGGCGCTTCTCGCGCCCAGCGCACCTGACGGTGGTCGCGCCCACTTACCGCTGCGGGGCAGTCCCGGCCTTCCACCGGATTCCCTCTTACGACGGCCGCCCATGGCGGGGGCGGCCGAACCAGTGCGAGGCACACCCTACATATGCGACTCACATGCCTGCAAGTATCCCACATGTTGTGTCGGAGCCCCGGTCGTCCGGAGGGCATCACCTCGCTGTCCGCACTCCGGGGCTCGCGACTCGGCTCCTGGGCTACCGGGATGCGGGCTGAGCCGAGCCGAGTCGCGGAGGAGCCGTCAGGCCGATGTGGCGGCGGGGCGGCCTGCTCGGGTTCGTGGATGGCGGGCAGGCCGCGGGTGCCGACCCGTGACCGCCGCCATCGGCCCGAGAACATCACCGCCGCGTCCGACACTCGCGATCAGGCGAGGGCCGTCGCCGCAGCCGTTCGGTCTGTCAGAGCACGTTGGCGCGGGAGTAGAAGTAGGCCTTGTCCGACCAGCGCGCCGCGGTGCGCCATCGCGGGCCGGTCCTTCACGCCCGCGGAATGGGCACGGTACGCCCCGGGCGAGGATTCTCGGCGGATCTGCCCATAGCGTGCGGGGTATGTGGGTGGGCACCGAGGGTTTCGCGGATGGTGCGGGTGAGTGTGGCGGCGGTGAAGGGCTTGTCGAGGAAGGCGACGGCGGCGCCCTCGATCCGTTCGTCGAGAACGCCATGCGTATGCGCCGAGGTGTATACGACGGGAAGGTCAGGGATGATCTTTGTGAGGCGGTCGGCCAGCTGGCGGCCGTTCGTGCCGGGCATGATGACGTCCGTAAGGAGCAGGTCGATGGTGGGATGGCGTCGCGCCAGGTCGAGTGCCTCCTGGCCGTTCGCGGCGGCGAGCACTCGGTAGCCGGCGGCCGTGAGAATGCGTTCGGTCAGTTCGCGGACCGCGGGGTCATCCTCGACCAGCAGAATGGTCTCGTCGCCGTTGGCGAGGCGCTCGGCGCCGGGGTCGGCCGGCCGCTGGTCGACGACCGCGGCGACCACCGGCAGGTAGACCCGGAACGTGCTGCCGGCGTGGGGCGCCGAGCTGACGGTGATGTGGCCGCCGGCCTGCCGGATGATGCCGTAGGCGGTCGACAGCCCCAGACCGGTGCCCTTGCCCTGGTCCTTGGTGGTGAAGAACGGCTCGAAGGCCCGGGCCTGGACCTCCGGCGGCATGCCATGGCCGGTGTCGGTGACGGTGAGCACCACCTGGCCGCCTGATGGGAGGCCGAGGCGGCGGGATTCGTGCGCGTCGAGGTCGACGTGGTCGGTGGCTATCGTGAGCCGGCCGCCGTCCGGCATCGCGTCCCGGCCGTTGACGACCAGGTTGACGATCACCTGTTCGAGCTGCACGTGATCGGCCCAGACCGTGGCCGGGGCGGCACCGGTCCGGACAGCCAGCTCGACGTCCTCGCGGATCAGGCGACGCAGCATCTCCTCGAGACCGCCGACCAGCTCGTTGAGATCGACGGCCCGCGGCTTCGCCGCCTGGTTGCGGGAGAACGCGAGCAGCTGGCGGGTCAGCCCGGCGGCCCGGTCGGCCGCGCCGCGGATCGCGGTCAGGTCGGCCCGTGCCGGTCCGTCGGTCTGGGCCAGCAGCATCGCCGCGTAGCCGTCGATCACGGTCAGCAGGTTGTTGAAGTCGTGGGCGACACCGCCGGCGAGCTGGCCGACCGCGTCGAGACGCTGCGCCTGGCGCAGCTGGGCTTCGGCGATCTTCTGGTCGGTGACGTCGGCGACCATGGCCAGGAATCCCTCGACCTCACCGGTCGCGCCGACCCGAGCGGTCAGGGCGACCTGGGCGGACACCGGTCGCCCCGCGGCATGGCACAGCCCGACCTCGACGCGTTGGGTCCCGTCGCGGCGGGCCCGCGTCAGCCCGTCGATGATCTTCGAATGGTCCTCGTCGACGACCAGGTCCACGAGATCCAGCTCGGGCAGCTCCGGTCCGCCGCGCCCGACGAGGTCGGCCAACCGCGTGTTGGCGTACCCGATCCGGCCGTCCTGGTCGAGCAGGGCCACCCCCTCGCTGGTGGTCTCGACGATGCCGCGGTACCGCTCCTCGCTTTCGCGCAACGTCTGCTCCTCCGCCTGGCGGAGCTTGAGGTCCTCGAACACGGCGGCTCCGCGAACCAGCGCCGGGAAACGGCTCCGCAGCGTCCAGTACCAGACGGCGGCCGCCGCGGTGATGATGTCCCAGGCCGTGGTGCTGGGGTCGTTGAACGCGAGCCGCATCGGGTTGCCCGCGATGTGATCGCGATCCGACTCGTCGCCCATCTCCATACCCGGCATGTCACCGCCACCGGTCATGTGATGGCCGGTGAGGACGTTCATCGCGTGGTCCGGCAACAACAGGTGCACCGTGTGCCAGCCGTGGTGGACGCCGCAGGTGAAGAAGATCGCGGTGGTGGCGAGCCCCAGCCGGTTCTTCCGCCACTGCCCAGACCGCCACAGCGCCCGCCCGATCGCGACGGAGATCGCCGTGTACGCGGCCATGATCACGGCGTTTGCTGCGGCGCTGATCTGCCACCACGTCATGTCGCCTCCCCCGCCAGGCCCTTCGCCGGAGCTGGTCGATCACACCGCATGGCCGCTCCCGGCGTCGAGCGCGTCCAGCGGCCACACTCCTGGAGAAGGACCGGGATCACCGTGCCACGCTACGTGTTAGCCCGGAGACCATCCGCGGTGTCGGCGTGGTCCACGGAGGTGTGGCGATCGGCCTGGCGTCGGGGCGCGAGCGCGACGGTCGACGCGCGATCGGGGTCAGTGGGAGCCCTGGGTGAGGGCGGCCGCATCAGGCACGCGGACGGGTTCGGGCACGGTGAGCGGGAGGACGCCCTGGATCTGCCCGGGAGGTCGGTACCGCGGGTGCGGGTCAGTCGTCGATGTGGTGGCGGCGCCAGGCCGGCAGCAGGCGCCAGAGCCGCCCTCCGACGATCGTGGCGGCCGCGAGGAGGGCGTAGAACAGGGGAGTCCAGGCGCCGCCGACCGACGTGTAGCGACCGTCGGTGAACGTGTAGGTGGTGTCGTCGATCAGGTACCGGAAGCCGGGCCAGTGGAAGGTGCCCGTGGCATGCGGATCGATCGCGCGCACGCCGTCGGCGAAGGCGTTCTGGGCCTCCGTCACCAGCTCGGTCATCATCAGGACGGCGAGCAACACGATGGCACTGGCGGTCCGCCAGGCCGGGCGGGGCTGCCACTCGCCGAACTCGGCGGCCAGGTAGCCCGCCGCGAGCCGACGGGTCGGACCGAGTCGGCGCAGCGCCTCGGCCGTCCCGACATCCCGTGCGGCGGCGTGCAGGTTGGTACGCATCTCCCTGCGGTGCGCGACGCGGGCGCGGCGGGGCAGGTCGGCCAGATGGGCGTCGAGGCTCCAGACGGCGACCTCAAGGCGCAGGCGATCGGAGACGGCGAGCGGTCGGATGGTGGCCGAGGCGGGTGCTGGGGGCGGTGACACGTCAGTCCTCCGAGGGTTCGGCGGGATGCGGGGGGAGTGAGCGGGCGAGGACCGGGTTGACGACGTCGGACAGCGTCTTCCAGCTGTCGGCGCCCTGGGCGAGCGCGGCGTAGCCGTCCGGAGTGGGGCGGTAGTACTTGCGGGCCGGGCCGGAGCGGGAGGGTACGAGCCGGCTGCTGACGCGGCCTTCGCGCTCCAACCTCGTCAGTGCCGGATAGACGGTGCCGTCGGCGATGTCCGTCAGCCCGATGTCGCGCAGGCGCTGCACCAGTTGGTAGCCGTACGACTCGCGCTCGGCGAGCAGCCGAAGCAGCAGGACCGACAGCACGCCCTTGAGCAGCTGTGGGTCGAAGGCGGGAGGCACGCTCTCTAGTTTAGGCAGCTACCTGTCTTAGTCAAGTAGCTGCCGCGTCGCCGTCCGCGTCCTCGCGGCATTCTGTCGACGGGCGAGAGCCGTGGACAGCAGGGCGCCCAGGCCGACGGCGGCGAGCAGGACGACGCTGGGTTCGGCGGCGGCCCGGAAGCGGGTCGTCCCGTAGATCATCATTGATGCCAGGGAGAGCACGATCGGAGTGGCGAGGAGGGGCAGGGCCGGCGTCCGTCGGCGGCGCAGGACGACCAGGCCGCCGATGCCGAACGCGGCCAGGCACCACAGGGACACCGATCCGATCCTGCTGACCGTCTCCGGGCGTTCCTCGAGCGTGTCGAAACGCGCCTGCTGCCAGGGCCGATAGACCGCCCAGGTCCGGCCCAGTCGCGCGGCCGCGACCGTCGGCAGCCGGTCGCTGTTCTTCTCGATGTAGTGGAACGCCGCCTCGCGGAAGAACCTGTCGCGCTGGGAGGCCTCCGCCGGCGGGTTGCGCAGGGAGTTCGCGCAGGCGAGCGACCACCAGCCGAGCTGCGGACCGTGGTAGGTGTCGTCGCAGTGGGTGACGGCCAGGGTGACGCCGAGCCCGCTGGAGATGAACTCCGGTTCGTCGAACCGGGACAGGTTGTAGCCGACCCAGGGTGCGATGAGCAGCGCGCTGGTCGCGGCGCACGCCACGAGCAGCCGCAGCCGGTGGGCCCAGGTCAGCGTGGGCAGCCGGAGCACGATCGGCGTCACCAGCGCCAGTGCGAGCAGCGCCAGCTCGGTCCGGGCCAGCATCGCGGCGGCCAGAGCGGCCCCGACCCAGACGGCGTCCAACGGACGCCGGCGGTTCCACAGCCGGTAGCTGGCGAGGATGAGCAGCGTGCAGGACAGGATCGCGGGCGTCTCCGACATGAGCACCGGGTCGCTCAGCCACATGCCCGGGTAGACGGCGGCGATCGCCGCGGCGATCAGGCCGGTGGCCGGGCCGGCGATCCGCCGGCCGGCGAGGCCGACGACGACGACCGACAGCGTGCCGAGCAGGCACGAGAAGATCTGGTGGTCGAGGAAGGTGCGCAGCCCGACCAGCGACGGGATGGCGAGCAGCAGACTCGTCAGCGGCGGGTGCTGCGCGTCCGGCAGGTACGTGTCCCTGTCGATGAGGACGTACGGGTTGGGCCAGCCTCGCCCGTCGACGAACAGGTTCGCCGCATGGTGGTAATAGTAGGCGTCCCCGGCGATCTTCATCGGGTACAGCGAGCCGAAGAGGAAGCCCAGCCGGACGGCGAGCGCGACCGCGGCGATCACCGTGATCGCGATCCACCAGCGCCGCCGGCCGTCAACGATGACCTCGGCCGGCCGGTGGCGCGGACGTCGTTCGCTGCGATCCCTGCTCGGCATATGTCCGCACATTAGGGGTTGGCGAACCCCGCGGAGCGCGGCGGGTGATCGGCGCCCGCCCCCACGGCCGGGGTCGTCACGCGGCAGGCTGGTGGTCGGCCCTGGTCGAGACCCCACCCGATCGCATCAGGGCGGGTGGGGGCGGTTCACCGCGGGCGCGTCCGCATACCGTGCCAGCAGGTTCTGCAACGTCAGCGCTGCCGGTAGGGCAGTGGTGGGCAGCGCGGTGTAGATGGTTCGGCGCAGGGCCTGGTCGTCGAGGGGGCGCAGGACGAGCTCGGTGGGAACCGCCCGGGCGGCCAGCGAGGGGACCAGCGCGACGCCGAGGCCGGCGGCCGCGTACCCGAACTTGCCGGTCCACTCCGCGATTCTGATGATCTTTCTCGGGGTGAAGCCCGCCCGGGCGCAGGCGTCCGCGAGCGTCGTGGGGCGGTCCCCATAGGCGTCCTGGAGCCATGCCTCGTCGCGCAGGTCGCGCAGGCGGACCGTGTCGGCTCCAGCCAGCGGATGGTCGCGCCGCAACGCGACGAGCAGCTCGTCCTCCATCAGCGCCGTCGTGACGACACCGTCGGCCGATGGCAGGCCGGACGGGTAGTCGCTGACCACGGCGAGGTCGAGCGCTCCCTGCGCGAGGCGCCGCATCAGCGTTTCGCTGCGGCCTTCGAGCGCGGTCACCTCGACGTCCGGCCTGGCCTGCGTGAACGTCCGCAGGGCGGCGGGAACCAGGGAGATGTTCGCGGTCGCGAACGCCCCCGTGCGCAGCGGACCGCCGTGGCCGGAGTGGATCATCGCCAGATCCCGCTGGGCCCGTGACAGCCGGTCGAGCACGTCCACCGCGTGCCGGTACAACGCCTGACCAGCGGGAGTGAGGCGGACGCCCCGGGGAAGCCGCTCGAACAGCGGCCCACCGGCCTGCCGCTCCAGTGCGGCGATTCGCCGGGACACCGCGGACTGCGTGTAACTGAGCCGGGCCGCCGCTGCGGTGAACGATCCGGTGTCGGCCACGGTCACGAGCAGGCTCAGCGCGTCGACGTCGAACACATTCCTCCCACGCATGGCTGCGATGCAATCTACTCGCTGGTGGAATACCTCGCATTCACCTAACGTCACCCTCGGTTGCGGCGCCCCGGCGGAAGGCGGAGCCGTGGCCTTTCGTCGCCGGAATGGAAAGGGGAAACGCGTGCTGTGCGGAAGTCAGACGCTGACGGGGTGGGGCCGGTGACCGGGCGGGCGGAATTCGCGATGCCGGGACTGCCGGGACTGCCGGGACTGCCGGGACTGCCGGGACTGCCGGGACTGCCGGGACTGCCGGGACTACCGGGACTGCCGGGACTGCCGGGACTGCCGGCGATGCTGGCCGATCTGAGGGAACTCGTCGTCTGCGAGTCCTTTTCCGCCGACCATGCCGCCGTGGCGCGCAGCGCCGAGGTCGTCGGTGCCCTCGGAACGAGACTGCTGGGCGCCCCACCCGAAACTATGGTGATCGACGGCGTGAACCATCTGCGGTGGACGTTCGGGACACCGCGCGTCCTGCTGCTGGGGCACCACGACACGGTGTTCCCGCCTGGCTCGCTCGACACCCATCCCTGGTCGGTGGCCGACGGGATCGCCCGGGGGCCCGGGGTGCTGGACATGAAGGCGGGTCTGGTGCAGATGTTTCACGCGCTCGCCGCTCTGCCGTCCCCGGACGGTGTGTGCGTCCTGGTGAACGGGGACGAGGAGGTCGGTTCCCCGACGTCACGGGAACTGATCGAGCACAGCGCGCGCGGCTGCGCGGCCGCCTTCGTGCTGGAGGCGTCCGCGGATGTCAGCGGCGCCCTCAAGACCGCCCGCAAGGGCACCTCACGATATGAGGTGGTGGTGCACGGCAGGGGCGCGCACGCGGGCCTGGAACCCCACAAGGGCGTCAACGCCACGATCGAGGCCGCTCACCAGGTCCTGGCGATCGCCGATCTCGCGGCATTGATGGAATCCGACGGCGCCGCCCGCTCCGTCCTCGGACCACCGACCATCACGCCCACCCTGCTGACGGCCGGCAGCACCGTCAACACCGTGCCCGACCAGGCGAGGATATCGGTGGACGTGCGCGTACCGACTCGTTCGACGCAGGCCCGCATCGACGATGCCATGCATGCGCTCGCCGCCCGGACGTCCGGAGCCCGGCTGACGGTGCTGGGCGGCGGACGGCGACCGCCGATGGAACCGGAGTCCTCCGCCGGCCTGTTCGCCCTCGCGGCCGCGATCGCCACGGACCTCGGCCAGCGACCGCTACGGGGAATCGCCGTCGGTGGTGCCTCCGACGGCAACTACACCGCGGCCGTGGGATGCCCCACCCTGGACGGCCTCGGTGCGGTCGGCGGCGGCGCCCACACGGCGTCCGAGTACGTCGAGGTCGCCCAGATGATCCCGCGTACCCAGCTCCTCGCCCATCTGATCGCTCGGGTGCGGGAAACCGGGGTTTCGGCGCCGAAACAAGCGTAATGTCCCCAGCACACGGGAGCTCCCACCCAAGGGGGCTGAGAGGGCGGCTGCCGGGCATTCCGAGCCCGAGCGGGGCCGCCGACCGCCGAACCTGTCCGGGTAATGCCGGCGTAGGGAGCGTGTGCTGGTATGTCGTCAGCCCAGGTCGAAGCACTGCCGGGTAGCCGCAAAATCCATCTTCCGGGGCCACGGCCGGATATTCGGGTGCCGATGCGCGAGGTGGCGCTGTCCACCGGGGACCGCGTCGTGCTCTACGACACCTCGGGCCCCCGTACCGACCCCGCCGTGTCCGTCGACGTCCGGGTCGGGCTGCCGCGGTCGCGGACAGTCTGGATCGCCGAGCGGGACGCCGGGGACGCCGGGGCTGCCGGCGGGAGCGCCGGCGCCAGGCCGGCCGGCGGGGGTGTGGGGGTCAGCGGCGCGACTACCCAGCTAGGCCTGGCCCGGCGCGGTCTGATCAGCCCGGAGATGGAGTTCGTCGCGGTCCGGGAGGGTGTGCCGGCGGAGACGGTCCGCGCCGAGATCGCCGCTGGGCGGGCCGTGCTGCCGGTGAACCGGAACCATCCCGAGAGCGAGCCGATGATCATCGGCCGGGAGTTCCTCGTCAAGATCAACGCCAACATCGGCAACTCCGCCGTGGCCTCCTCGATCGAGGAGGAGGTGGACAAGATGGTCTGGGCCACCCGCTGGGGCGCCGACACGGTGATGGACCTGTCCACCGGCCGTGACATCCACCGCACCCGGGAATGGATCATCCGGAACTCGCCGGTCCCGGTCGGCACGGTCCCGATCTACCAGGCACTGGAGAAGGTCGACGGGAAGGCCGTCGACCTGACCTGGGAGGTCTACCGGGACACCGTCATCGAGCAGTGCGAGCAGGGCGTGGACTACATGACCGTCCACGCCGGCGTCCTGCTGCGTCACGTCCCGCTGACCGCGAGACGCAGGACCGGCATCGTCTCGCGCGGCGGCGCCATCCTGGCCGCCTGGTGCCTGGCGCACCACGAGGAGAACTTCCTCTACACCCACTTCGCCGAGCTCTGCGAGATCCTGCGCGCCTACGACGTGACGTTCTCCCTGGGCGACGGGCTGCGGCCCGGGTCGATCGCCGACGCCAACGACGCGGCCCAGCTGGCGGAACTGGCGACCCTGGGCGAGCTGACCTCCCTCGCCTGGGAGCACGACGTCCAGGTCATGATCGAGGGGCCGGGCCACGTCCCGATGAACAAGATCAAGGAGAACGTCGAGCTCCAGCGCGAGCTGTGCCACGACGCGCCCTTCTACACGCTTGGCCCGCTGACCACCGACGTGGCGCCCGGCTACGACCACATCACGTCGGCCATCGGCGCGGCGATGATCGGGTGGTTCGGCACGGCGATGCTCTGCTACGTCACGCCGAAGGAGCATCTCGGCCTGCCGGACCGGGAGGACGTGAAGGCCGGCGTGATCGCATACAAGATCGCCGCCCACGCCGCCGACCTTGCCAAGGGGCACCCCGGCGCCCAGGCCTGGGACGACGCCCTGTCCGACGCCCGGTTCGACTTCCGCTGGAACGACCAGTTCCACCTCTCACTCGACCCCGAGACGGCCGCGTCCTACCACGATGAGACCCTGCCGGCGGCCCCGGCCAGGTCCGCGCACTTCTGCTCGATGTGCGGCCCGCACTTCTGCTCGATGAAGATCACCCGGGACGTGCGGGAGTACGCCGCCGTCCGGGGGATCGGGGACGAGCTGGCGCTGGCGGAGGGGATGCGGGAGAAGTCAGCCGAGTTCGTCTCCGGCGGCAACCACATCTACCTGCCGCTCGCTGACGTCTGACCCGCGACGGCGCGGCGCCCGGGACGCCCGGCCGGTGGCCCCACCGGCCGGGCGAGGAAACGTCAGAGCTGGGAGCGCTGAGAGGATCGTCTGGCATCGTGGAGTCCGAGCACTCCAACGTCCCAGCGCGTCTCGGAGGCAATCGTGAGTTCCTCGCTCTACGACGACGTCGGCGGCCTGGCCGGGCTGCGGCTCCTGTCCGCGGCGTTCTACCGCCGCGTCCTCGCGGACGAGCTGCTCGCTCCCGTCTTCGCCGACTTCACACCAACCCACCTCGATCACGTCGCCGTCTGGCTGGCCGAGGTCCTCGGCGGGCCAGCGGATTTCTCCGCCCGGCTCGGCGGGCACCAGGCGCTGCTGCGCAGCCACCTCGGGCTCGGCATTCGCGACGAGCACCGGCGACGCTGGCTTGACCTGATGGCACAAGCGATCGACGAGGTCCTTCCGGACCGGTCGGAGCTGGCCGCGACGCTCATGGACTACTTCGAGTGGGGCACCGCCATCGCCCAGGAGGTCTCCCAGGACCCCGCCGGAACCGATCTGGGCCGGCCGGGCCCCACCCCGCGCTGGGGATACCAGGGCCTGGTCCACTGACCCGTCGGCGCTGGGGAGCGAGCGGCGCCGGTCACTCGTAGGCGCGGCAACAGATCTCCAGTTCCATGCCGTCCGGGTTCGCGGAAGAACAGAGACCACTCGGAGCCGAGACGCTGGATCTCGCCGAGGTCGGCTCCCAGCTCGCGCAGCCGGTCCCGGGTCGCCTCCAGGGTCGTCAACGAGTCGACGGCCAGCCCGAAGTGGTCGATCGGGCCTCGCCCGCCCGGGCGGCGCGGTCATCGACGCGCTCCGCCGCGGAACGGTACCGGCCGCTGGGCTCGACCTGCTCGCGGTCGGGCTGGAGACCTTCACCCCCGCGCCTGACCGCGAGCTGGACACGGCGGCCGGCGGCGGATCCGTGTTCAAGGCCGTCCGAGGAGAGTACGGACAGGCTTGCCGCCGCCGTCGACGAACTGCTCGAACGCAGCCTGGCCACGGTCTCGACGCGTGCCCCGATGTTCGCCCGCCGCCGCCGCGTTACCAGTCCTCCGCGGGCAGGTGAGCCTGGCAAGCCGGCGGGATCAGGTCGTCGTCACCTCGTCGCGTGCGTGCAGGGTGGCGAGGTCGGCGGCGGCCCGGCCGGACGCCCATCCCTCGGCGTCGGACGACGTGCTGATCGCATGGGTGGTGAGCTGCGGGAACATCGTCTCGAGGGTGTCCTGGACGGCGTCGGAGCGGGCGGCGAGCACGGGCAGCAGCCGGTCGTCGCTGGCCTCGGCCGCGGCCTGCTCGCCGGCCCGCTCGGCCGCGGCCGTCAGGCGCTGGCCGACGCGGATCGCGAACGAGGCGAGGAACGCCTGGCGGAACGACCGGGTCCGAGACCGTCCGTGACGGTCCTGGCGGCTTCCGGCCCCCGTCATCGCCGTGGTCGCCTGGACCAGCAGAGAGGTGTAGAGCAGCTCGACGGCGTCGAGGTCGGGCCGGAAACCGACCACGGTGGCGAACCCCAGGCTCTTCGACCACACCGCGCGGCACCGGTTCGCGACGGCGATCACGTCGAGCAGACCGGCCTTCGGTGACTCATACGGACTGTCGACGCCGATGCGGCGACCCACCGGCCGATCGCGGGATCCCTCCCGCGCCGCCAGCAGCGCCTCGTCGATGCTGTGCCGGGCCATGAGCTGCTGCGCCTTGGCGGTCAGCGCCTCGGCCTCCTCGACGAACCCGGTCGACTCCGCCTTCGCCAGCAGCGCGCGAACCCGGTCGAGCACGCGCGTGTCGGTGCCGTGGCCGGTGCCCGCCCCGGAGCGCGCCGTGGATGGGCCCGACGGGTCGCGTCGCGTGGAACCCGGCGGCGGGCACAGGGTCTCGATCGGCGGCAGGCAGTGCACCACGGCGAGCAGTTCCAGCGCGTCGAGCAGGACCTCCCCCCGGTCGCGGCTCTCCCGCTCGCCCCAGCCGTCCAGCCAGGCGTCGTTGTCCGTCCACCACACGCCGGCGTCGAGGGCGTCGAGCTGGCCGGCCCACCGCTCGTCGACGGTGGGCGCCGCGTACTGCCGCATCTGCGCGGCGATGGCGTCGACGACGAGCCGCGTGTGGCGCCCGCTGGCCTGGCGGCGAACGATCCGGTGCAGGTCGACGGGCTGCCAGCCGCGCGCCCAGGCACCCTCGATCGCGCGGTCGAACCAGCCGCGCAGGGCCCGATTGACGACGCGGCGTCCGACCGTGCCCGGCGCGGAGCCGAGGATGCTGACGACGTCGGCCAGCACCGCGTCCTCCTCGTCGGCCCGGGCCTTCACCCCCGTCGCGACCAGCTGGTCGGCGAACCGGAGAGCCTCCCGCTGGCCGCGCTCGCGGCGAAACGGACCCGCGGCAGTCCCGTTCGCCCAGCCCAGGCCATCGCCCCAGACCCCGCCATGATCTTCGAATTCACCGGGCCCAGCGGCCCCACCGCGCTGACCGGGCTGCTCGCCGTGCCGCTGGGCCTGGGCACGCCCCTGCTCCCTGACGCGGTCCGCGCGGGCCTTCTGCTTCGCCTTGCGTCGCTCACGGTTCCGGCTGCCCATCGCCACCTCGCCTATGTCGGTTCGACCGGCCTCCCAGGGCCGTCTCCACGATCACACGCCGGCCGGGACGGTCCGCACCGGGCCCGCCACGACGGCCCGCGCCACGACCACACCCCGGGAGCCTCGTCCCCACGGCCACGGAGGCCGGCTGGCCACGCGAGCCGCCAGTTGGCCGCTGGATGGCCATTGCCGGTGATTCTGGCCAGTCGATCGCCAGGGTCGCGCGGTCGGCTCGCGGTCCGTAACGGTAGATCGTGTCGTCTTCGGTCAGAAGGCGGCTGTCGCGCAGGCATGGAGGAGGTGACGGAGCGCTGAGGCGTGACCCCATAGCCGCCTCGCCGGCTGGCCCCACCCCCCCATGCCCCGTAACTCTTTGTGATCGATCCCATCGCTTGTTCGCAAGCAGGAAAATGGCGCGAAATTCCTGGTCATGGGAACCGTCGGGTTGGAAATGGAGTGGTGGTCTGCGCCTGGTCGGCGTAGTTCTGATTACCTGTTGTAGTTGTCGACGTTCCGGTGGCCCGTCGATCGCCTCGCTGAAATGGCGGTTGGCGGGGCCGGCGTCGGATACCTGCCCGGCCTGACTAGGTCAGGGACATGGTGCGGTGTATGTTGCGATTGCGCACGGCCATGCCACGGTGTCCATGCCGATGGGCCGTTTTTCGGGGTGAACACGCCGCGGGGATGGCGAGGAGCGCGAACGGCCTGGTGCCAGTGGCGCCAGGCACCGCGTGAGCCTTTGGGGGAGGCGCACAACAATGCCCGACCGAACTGTTGTCCTGGGCGAATGGATTCCCAGAGCCCTGTCGGTCGCGGCGACCGTGCTCGCGGTCGTCGCGGCGACGATCGCGCCGGCCCTCGCCGCCGTGACGCCCGATCACGCACCGGCGTCGGTCACGCCGGCGGCGCTGTCGACCGCTGGGAGCGGTCCCGCCACAGTCGGCGCCGACGGCCGTCCCAAGGTCCATGCCGTGGTGCTCGTCGACGAGTCGAACAGCGAGAGCGTGGAGTCCGTCCGCCACGAGGCCGACGCCGCGGGCCTCATCGCCAACAGCGGGCAGCTCGATCCGTCCTCCGAGATCGCCGTGGTCGGCTTCGGTACCGACGACTACCCCGAGGTCAGCCAGCGGCCGCACGGCGCCACCGATGAGGCCTGTCCGATGGCGCGGGTGGCCAGCGCCGACTTCCGGACCTGCCTGTCCACGCTGCACAACCGCACCCGCGAGGAAGGCAACGGCACCGATCACGAGGCCGCGCTGACCAAGGCCCTGGACATCCTCGAAGCGAACAGGGACCCGGCCTTCTTCAACGTGGTCTTCCTGCTGACCGACGGCGGCCTGCGGGTGGACAACGTGTCGCGCTTCGGGGCGAGGCTCGCCGACCCGCAGGCGACCGCCGACCAGCGCAACGTCGCCGCCCGCCAGGTGATCGCCACCCAGGTCGCGCCGCGGGCACGAACCCTGGGCGCGCAGATCTGGCCGGTCGGCTTCGGCAGCGGGCTGGATGAGAACTGGATGCGCCAGCTCGCCACGTTCGGCGCCGGGGTGAACCCGCTCTGCCAGGGGGTGCCGGTCGCGGCGCCGGTCTACCACCGGGCCAACACCGCCTCCGACGTCGGCCAGACGCTCGACCAGGTGCTGGCGAACGCGAGCTGCCAGGGCTACCAGCAGCGGCAGGACGACGGCGGCCCGGGCAAGCCGGTGACGCTGTCGCTGACCATTCCGCCGACCGCGTCCAGTGCCACCATCAACGCGCTGAAGCGCGATCCGAACATCAAGATCACGTACACCGATCCGCGAGGTAATCGGGTACTGGGCAGCGGCGAGCAGAACGGCTCGCGCTTCACCCTGAACACGAGCGCCCCGGACTCCGAGTCGCTGTTCATCTCCAGGCCGTATCCAGGGGACTGGAAGGTGACCTTCACCTGGCCGCCCGGCACCCAGCCCCGCACCGTGCTGGCCGACCTCACCTGGCTGGGCCAGCTCAGCTCGGTGGTCCGGCTCGTGCCCTCCTCCCCGAAGCCGGGCCAGGCGGCGAACGTCTACGTCTCGCTGCAGACCAGCAGGGGCGAGCCGATCGACCCGAAGCAGCTCACGGGCCTGAACTTCCAGGCGTTCCTGGCCGGGGAGGGGTTTCCCGACCGGCAGGTGCTGCTGGCCGATGACGGTCGCGTCGCCGACCAGAAGGCGGCGGACGGCACCTTCTCGGGCCGGGTACAGGTACCGGAGAACGCGTCCGGCCTGCTGCGGCTCACCGGCAGCGTCCAGGGCGAGGGCCTGCGCGGCACGCTGCAGTCGGCGTCCTACCCGATCGCCGGGCGGCGTTCCGGCGGCGCGGTCCTCCAGGTGCCCGCCGTCGGCGGCGTGCACCGACCGGCGACGATCACCGCGACCCTGCGCGCGGACAACCCCGGCTCGTCCCCCCGGCAGCTGCGGGTGCGGCTGGAGGGCCTGCCGGGGCTGTCGGTCTCGCCTGCCGACCTCACCGTGCCGGCCGGGGCCAGCGGCTTCACCCAGGCGCTGACGATCTCCGTCGCGGCCGACGCGGCCTACGGGGCGCGGTCCGGGCTCGCGCGCGTTCTCGACGTGTCGGCCGGCGGGCAGGACGTCACGCTCGACGACGAACAGCTCAACCTCACGGTCAAGGCGCCGCCCGGCTTCGTCGCCAAATACCTGTATCTGCTGGTCCTCGTCCTGGTCCTGGTGCTCCTCGGCATCGCCGCCGCGCTGGTGCTGCGGGCCCGCTGGCGCCGTCGCGTCGACGTCTGCGATCTGCAGGCGAACGCCGCCCGCGGCGATCTGCCGCCCATCGACGTGGCGGCGCCGCGCAGGTGGGCCGACCGCTTCCGGTTCGTGCTGCACGACCAGCCCGGCTTGCCTCTCAGCCTGGCGCTGGCCAACCCCGGCGACACCGCGAACGTCTACACCGTCCGCCGCGCGCGGCACGGCCAGCTCACCGTGGTCGGCCCGGGTGGCGAGAGCCGCACCGACCAGGCGGGCACCCGGATCCCGCTGCCCTCGGGGACGACCCTGTGGCTGCAGGACCGGCGGGTCCAGCCGGCCGGACCGGCTCCGCTCGCCTCGGACGACCCGTGGGCGGGTGGCGGCGGCCAGGGACCGGACGGCGGGCACGATCCGTTCGGCGCGGGGTCCGCGGACCCGTTCGGGGCACCGACCGGCGGTCAGGACCCGTTCGCCGCGCCCGCGGGTGGCCCGGACCCGTTCGCCGTACCGGCCGGCGGTCAGGACCCGTTCGGCGGCGGGAACGCCGGGGGTGGTGGTCACGCCGGTGCCGATCCCTTCGCCGGCGCCGGCGCCGCCGGCGGCCACGGCGCGCGGGGAAACGGCGGTAGGCAGCCGGCGCCGGACCCCTTCGCCGCGAGCGCCGGTGGCGACCCGGCCGACGGCGCCGGCGGTTTCGGCGGTGACGGCTCTGGCGGCGGCTACGGAGCCGGCGGATACGGAGCCGGCGGATACGACGGCGGCGCGGACGGCTACGGGTCGGTGTCCGACGCGCCGACGCTGCGGCCGGGGGCGCAGGCGCAGCCGGGCGGCACCTGGGGGGACGACTGGAACACGACCCAGTTCTGACCCTCGGCGCTTGTCCGACCCGGCAGCCACCGCGGGGCGGTGACGGTCGTCGGAACAGGCACCTCGGCAGTACTCGACGCGGACGACGCGGACACGGATCGGAACAGGCATGGTGACGCGGGACAGCGCCTTCGGGCTGAACATCTACCAGCCGTTGGTCTTCGTGGGCCTCGGAGGAACCGGCTGCGCCATCGGGACCGAACTCGAGCGGCGGCTGCGGCAGGCCCTGTGCGGGCCGGACGGCACGGCGTTCGCCGAGCGGATGGGTGTGCACGGCAACTCCGGCTACCTGCCGTTCCAGCTGCCGGGCTGTCTGCAGTTCGTCTACGCCGACCTGAACGAGACCGAGCTGGACCGCATCCACGGCGCCACCGTGCCCGCGCCGGTGCACCAGCAGGCGGCCGCGCGCAACGCCCACCTCGTCCGGGGGCTGGTGCCCAAGTTCCAGACGTACTCCGACGTCGCCGGCAACCTGCGGATGACCGCGGGCCCGTACGTCCAGTCCTGGCTGCCGCCGACCCTCGACGAACCGCTCGTCGCACCGATCACCCGGGGCGCGGGGCAGCTGCCCACGGTCGGCCGGGCCGCGCTGTTCGAGACGGTCCGCGAGGACGTCGGCCCCGGCCAGCAGCCGCTGCGCGAGGCCATCGACGCGGTGAGCCGCGCCGGCGCCGAGCTGGGGGTGCTCGGCGGGAAGTCGAACCGGTCCTGCGACGTGTTCGTCGCCTTCTCGGTTGCCGGCGGCACCGGCGCCGGCATCTTCTACGACTACCTGCATCTGATCGCGGACGCCTTCGACCGGGCCCGCATCGGCGCCCAGATCTACCCGCTGGTGCTCATGCCGAGCGCCTTCGACGAGGGCAGGGGCGGAGGCCGCTCGGCCCAGCTCAACGCCGGCCGGGCGCTGCTCGACCTCTTCCGGCTGGTCGACGACCAGAACGCCCGCAAGGCGCGGCGCGTTCTCGGCCACTCCGACAACATCGGCCGGCCGGTCGACGTGGCCTACCCCGGACGGAAGATCCAGATCGCGCCGGGCACGGTGCAGACCGGGTTCCTGTTCAGCCGCACGCCCGGTATGGACAAGGACGACATCCACCGCTCGATCGCGTCCCTGGTGCTCTCGCTCATCACCTCCGAGCAGCAGGCCGAGCACGCGGTCGTGGTCGGCCAGTCGTTCCAGTCGTTCGCGGACTCGTTCATCAACGGCGCCGCGACCCGCAACACCGCCGCCGACTCCGGTATCGGCCACCGTGGCGTGTCGACCGCGCTGGTCGCCTCGCTGACCGTTCCCGGCGACGACCTCGCCGAGCTGGTCGCCGGCCGGCTGCTGGCCCGCGCCGTCCCCCAGCTCGACACGGCACCGCCCGGCGGCAGCGAGCACAACGTCCCGCTGATCGGCCGGATGGCGCGCGCGGCGAACCTGGGGGAGATCCTCGATCGCCCCGACCTGCCGGTGCCGGCGCCGCGGATGGTCGACGGCGCCGCCGAGATCCGCAAGTCGCTCACCGACTACTCCGACAGCATCGGCGCGGTGCTGCGCGCGCACGCGCAGCAGGTCGACCAGCGGGTGCAGGAGATCGCCGGCCAGCGATTCCAGCCGGTGGAGGCCGCGCGCGTCCTGCTCACCGAGGTCGACGTCTTCCGCCTGCAGCGGCTCGTCCGCGGTCATCCCGGACTGCCGGACCCGAACGACAAGACCGGGCTGCTCGGGCTGCTCGAGGCCCGCAAGAACACCCCGCCGCAGCTGCCGAACCGGCCGCCGACCGCGGCCGCCGCCCCGCTGCTGCCGGACATCCGCAACCGGATGACCTCGAAGGCCAAGTGGGGCGACCCGCCGGCCCAGCAGGCCGTGGCCACGCTGCAGCACTGGCACCGGTGGAACACCTGGCGGCTGTGGCACGAGGCGTGGGGCCGCCAGTCGCGGGTGTGGCAGTCGAAGATGAACACCGCCACCGGCTACCTCGACGAGTTCGCCGAGGCGCTGCGGGTGTTCGCCCGCGCCGAGCCGGACGAGTTCGACCGGCGGACCGTGGCTCTCAGCCAGGACCGCACCGGCATCCGCCAACTGCTGCCCGCCGGCGGCAACCTCGACGTCTTCTACCGCACCGTGCTGCGCGCGTTCCTCGCCCGCGGCCAGCATCCGGAGGGATCCGCCGAGGCGGACGTCGTGCGGGTGCTGGTGCGCGGCGAGGACTGGACGAAGGCCTTCGAGGAGATCAGCGAGCGCGGCGCGCCGCAGCGCGCGGTCGCGAGCCTGCGGGACCGGCTCAAGCAGGAGGTCAAGGCGCTGTTCGCGGAGGCCGAGGGCGGCGGCGTGCCACTGCTGCCGTCCATGGGCCGGCTGCTCGCCCGGGCCGCGAGCAGCGCGGCACCCGACGTCGACCCCACCGACCTGCGCCAGTTCCACGATCAGCTCCGCGCGCTGCTGCCCGGCGGGTTCACCCCGGACGGCGCCGGTCAGCTCAAGATCCTCATCGCGCATCCGGCCGTCAAACAGGTTCCCGAGACCGAGGTGGCGGCCTGCCTGACCCAGGAACTCGCGCTGCCCGCGGACCAGGGCGTGACCCCGGAGTACCGCGCGGGCCAGGCGGACTCGATCGTCGTGGTGCTGTTCCGCTCGTCGATGGCCGTCAACGAGGTCCGCGAGGTCCGCGAGCTGCTGCGGTTCTGGTCGCAGGCGCTGGTGGTCAACGATCCGGCGGACTACCTGCGCTGGCGGCAGCGCCTCGGCTACAACTACGGCTGGCTCGCGATGACCGAGGACAACCGCGCGGTCATCCTGCACCGCCTGCTGTGCGCCATGTGGAACGGCCAGATGACGGTCACCGGACCGCTCGAGTCGCCGGAGTCCGTCCTGGTCAAGGCGGTGGAGTACGACGAGGCGCAGTCGATGTACCTGCCGCTGCGCCGGGTCGGGCAGACGTCGTCGTGGGGGTCGCTGCTGCGCGCCTACGAGCAGGCGATCGTCGAGGACGACGACGAGGCGCGCCGGGCGTTCACCCGCAGCCTTCGCACGATCCGGCCGCGGGGGCACACGGCCGAGCCGCAGCCGCCGTCCGAGGCGTACCGGGCGTTCATCGACGTGGCCGAGAAGGAGGCCGCGCGGATCGAGAAGTTCCGCGACGGCCTGCCGCCCGCCAGCCGCAGCCGTCTCGACCAGCTCCTCGAGTTCTGGACGAGGACCGTGCCCGCGGCCCAGGACCTGCCGTTCCCCGACGACGACGCCATCCGCAGCAACCTGCGGGACCTCTACGACTACGCGACCGGCACGCCGTGACGACGGATCGACCGCGGTGATCAGACGACTGTGACGGGGGATGACGGTGACGGGCAGGCGACGGTGACGGGCGGGCGACGGTGACGGGCGGGCGACGGTGACGACCCCGGCGTTCGTGGGCGGGTTCGGCGCGGGGCAGGGCCGCGGGGTCGACGACGACGCCGTGGTCGTGGTCGTCGACCTGCGCGAGGAGCCGCAGCGCGCGCTGCGCACCCCGATCGGCGCGATCCAGCGGGAGTACCAGAGTCACCTGCGCCGCAAGGGTGTGGACACCAGCCGGGTGCTGGTCCTCGCCGACGCCGACCTGCTGTCCGAGTACCGCCAGGTGTTCATCCAGCTCGCCGGGGCCCCGTCGGTGTCGGAGCTGCTGCTGCTCGCACTGGGCCGCCAGGGCGGTGGTGAGCGGCTCCACCTGCCGCCGATCCCCGAGCTGCCCGTGCTGTGGGCGGGCGACACCCGCGGGGTGCGCTGGACGCCCGGCCAGCCGGGCCGGGCGCTCGGGCTCGACGAGGACGCGGCGGCGAACCTGGCCGGCCTGGTGCAGGCGCTGAGCATTCCCAGCGTCTTCACCCGGGTGCGCGAGCACGTGCTGCGCACCTGTGCGCACCAGGCCGCGACCCCCGCCATCGCGCTGCTGCTCGGCCGCGTCGACCGGGAGATCCTCGACGAGGCGGCGGGCCACGCGTTCGGCCACTTCACCCAGACCGGCCCCGCCGGTTCCGGCACCCCGCCGCCCGACGAAGCAGTCAAGATCGACCAGCTGCTCACCGGTGCCGCGAGCCAGGACGTCGCGGGCATCGGGAACATCGTCGACCCCCGCGGCTCGCTGCCGCAGGCGGCGGCCAAGGCCCGCGCACACCTCACGACGGCCGAGGATCTGCTCACGACGCTGCGCGAGGAGCCCTTCACCCGCAGACGTCCGGCACCCGGCGGCGGCGAGGTGCCCGCCGGCGAGCTCGTGTGGACGGAACTGGTCGCCGCCGGCACCCACCTCGAGGAGCTCGCGCGGGGGCTGCACGAGGCGCTTCGCACCACCGGCGGACAGGAGGGCATCGGCCAGAAGCAGGCACACGCCCTGAGCGTGCTCGGCATCCAGGTCGGGCCGGTGCCGGCGGCCGAACCGGGCGAGGTGCGCGCCGCGCTGCGCCGCCAGACCGACGTGGCGCTCACCGCCCGCGAGCCCCTCGCCGCGATCGCCCTGCGGCTGCGGGAACTGGCCGGGCGGGCGGCGCCGACCGGCAGCGCGCCGTACGCGTCCCAGGTCACCGAGATCTGCCCGGCGGCGTTGTTCGACACGCTCAAGGTGCCGCCCCGGTTCCCGCGGTGGCTGCACACCGGCACGCTGTCCACGGCGTTCGTCGGCGCACTGCTCGCCGGCCTGTGGTGGCCGTGGGGACTGCTCGGCGCCTCTCTCGCCGTCGGGGTCACCGTCTACCTGTCGGTCCAGCTGTACCGGCGGCGGCCGGTTCCCCAGCCGAAGCATTCCCCGGACCCGCGGGACGTGTCACGGCTGAGCCCGCTCTGGTTCTCGCTCGACGCCGTCGCAGGCGGCGTGATCGGTGTGTCCGCCGGCGCCTCGGCCGGCTCGATCGGACTGGGGCTCGGCCTGCCGTTGCTGGTGGTGGGCCTGCTGCTGACCGCCGCGCCGCTGCTGTGGTGGCGGCGAGCGGTGGACGCCTGGCGCCGGAGCCTGCGGCTGACCGACGCGGCCGGTGCCGTCAGGGCGCTGGGTGACCTGCTGCGCCGGGTCGCCCTCAACGAGTGGGTGCTGGCGAACTACCGTCTCGGCGGCGCCCGGCTGGCCAGCGGGCTCGCGGACGCGGTCGAGGCGGCCGCGGCCACACTCGCCGAACGCCGGCCGACACCCGTCGGACCCTCCGCCTTCGGTTCACCGCTCGGCGCCGGACAGCCTGGCGGCTTCGGTCCGTCCGGTGACGCCGGCCCGTCTGGCGGGTTTGGCGGGTTTGGCCCGCCCGCCGGTTTCGGCCCGTCGGGTGGTTTCGGTCCGCCGGCCGGGATGGGCCAGCCCGGCGGGTTCGGCCCGATGCCGGGAGGAGCCGGTGCCACCGACGTCGTCGCGACGGCCGACCGGGAGAGCGGCACGACGCTCGGCATCGCCCCCGCGGTCAGCCGGCAGCTGCGGGCCAATCGGGGGGCGCTCGCCGAGATCGTGACCGACGATGTCGCGGCGGCCATCCGGACGGTGATCAACGCGCATGGCGAGGAGATCGCCCGGGAGCGCCGCGACGACATCACCCGCACGGTGCACGACGCCCTGACCTCCCTGCTCGGCGCCTACGACGAGCATCTGGAGCGGCGCGGGCCGCTGGCCGCCCCCCCGTTCGACGCCGACCACCGCCGGCGTGTCGACCTCGCCCGCAAGGTGTGGCTCGGCTCCCCGGAGCTCGACCGGCTGCGTCATGCCACCGCGAACCTCCCGGGCCTGCTGCAGCTGACCAACGAGGAGGACCTGCGGCTGCTCGACCAGACCCCGGATGCCGCGCCGATCGTCCGCTTCGTCCCGGGCGTCGCCGACCCGGTCCGCGACGAGGGAACCGGTTCCCCGGACATCGCCGGCCTCATCCGCCTGACCCAGCTCAACGCCGCCTCCGCCCGCCGCGCCGACCCGCCCAGAGCCCGCCGCCCGCTCCCGGCCCCCGTCGCCGAGCACGCCTCCCGCGCCGAGGACGCCTCCCGCGCGCAGGCCGGCTCCCACACTGAGTCCGGCCTCGTCGCTGAGTCCGGCTCCGTCACCGAGTCCGGCTCCGTCACCGAGTCCGGCTCCGTCACCGAGTCCGGCTCCGTCACCGAGGCTGGTTCCGTCGACGCGGCCGACCCGCCCGACGGCGTCCCGGCCGCGGACCCGCCGGCCGCCGTCGCCGGACGGGCGGCGGACGGGACGCCGCCGGCCGCGGCCCCGCCGCTCACGTCCGACTCGTCCCGCCCGTCGCCGAGATCGGCGCCGCACCCGCAGCCCGCGCCGTCCCCGTCGGCGGTTCCGCGCGCACTGTCGGCCTCGTCCGCGTCCTCGGTTCAGTCCGCGCCGCCCGACACCCCCTCGTCGCCACCGGTGCCACCGGTGCCCGACGTGTCGCCAGGTGGTGGTGAGGTTCATCCGGGCGCGACGGCCGGCGGGCCGGGAAGCGCGGCGTCGGTCCGGTGGGCTCGCCCGGATCCGCGTCCGGGCGGCTGGGCTGGCGGCGACGGCGGCGACATCGGCGGTGACGACGACGAGGACCGGACGATGCACATGCCGCCGCCGGCTGCCGGCGTGAACATCTCGCCGCCGCCGGCTCACCCGACTCCTCCGCTGGATGAGGAGAACGATCTCTGGTGATCCTTCAGGTCCTCGTTCTGACCGCCGGCCTGCTGGGGCTCGCTCCGCTGGCCATCGCCTCGTGGCCGATCCTGCCCGGGTTCGTCACCTGGCTGCGCCGGACCACCGTCGCCCGCCGGGATGGCGGGCTGGGAGGCGGTCGTGGCTGACGTCGAGAGCTTGAGTTTCTGCCGGCCGGATGGGTCGCGGGTGGAGTGGGAGGTGGAGATGGCGCCGGGCCCGGCAGATGAGACGCGGAACTTCCGGACCCGGCACGGCCGATACCAGAACTTTCCGCTGGCGATTCGGTATGCGATCGGCGGGGAGAGCGCGGAGTTCGCGCTGGAGAACGCGATCGCGATGGGGCTGCGGATGCTGCGGCGGTTTGACGTGGATCGGATGTGGCCGTGGGAGGAGAAGCCGCGGCGATATCCGTGGGAGCTCTCGCGGCTGGTGGGATACGACGTGGACTGCGACCAGCCGTTCGTGATCACCATCGAGTTCGGGATGCCGTTGGCGGGGTTGCGGTCGTCGGGGACGGCGGGGTCGTTGTCGTCGCCGGATGACCTGCGTGCCTTCGCGTCGGGACTGGCACGGGGGCTGGTGGTGCTGGATCGGCTGGGTGTGGTCCATCGTCAGGTGCGGGACAACACGGTGCACTGGGACGCGCGGAGCCGGCTGGTGCAGATCAATCGGTTCGAGTACGCGCGACGGGTGGGGGAGCCGCGCGGGCGGTTGGCGCAGGTGCGGGTGCCGGGGGAGCGGACGGCGCGGGACTGGGAGGCACCGGAGCAGATCAGCGGTGGTGGTCTCGTCGATGCTCGGGACGATGTGTTCAGTGTGGGGTGCGCGATTCTGAGTGTGACCGCGCACGGGCTTCGGCTGGGCACGGACGGCCTGCCGGACATAGCCGCGAGCGGGATACCGTCGCTCGCGAACGTGCTCCGCGGTGTCTTCTCGCCGGTCGCGAGCCGACCGGAGGCGGCGGAGCTGCTGGGTCGGTTGGGGAACGCGATCGCGCCGGGTGACCTGCCTCGGCCGGAGACCGACGGGTTCGGCGAGGGACGGGCCGAATACGACCGCATCGTGGTCTCGAAGAACCCGAGTTGGTCGGCGTTCGCGGTCAGCGAGCCGCCGCCCGGACCGCGCCCGCCAGTGTCACCTGAACCGTCCTCGCCCGGGCCCGGCCCGTCCGGGCCGTCCGGGCCGTCCGCCCCAGTCGGGCCGACCGGGCCGCAGCGCCGGCCGCGGCGGGCCCGGCGTGGCCGGAGGTAGTGCGATGAGCGGCGGCGACGAGCGCGGCGGCGGGCAGCCGGTCACCTGTGTGATCTGCCTGGAGGAGTTCGACTGGGACGGCAGCCGGGTGTTCCGGCGCAACGCCCAGGGGATCCCGGAGCCGGTGACCCTGCCGGCCAGGGAAAGCCTTCGCTGGAGTGCCGAGGCGAAGGGCACCATTATTCGCTGTCCCAACCGGATCGGCGACGACGCGCACTACTTCCCGGTCGGCTTCGTCCTGAACGACCGGCCGATCGTGATCGGTCTGGTGGGCAATTCGTCGGCGGGAAAGACCTGCCTGCTCGCCGCCATGTCAGGCGAGATCGACCGGCAGCGGCTGGGACCACGCGGCCTGCAGACCGTTCCGGTGAACCTGACCGAGCACAGCCAGTACCGCACCGCGGTTGTCGACCCGTTCTACACGCGGGGCATAGCCCCGCCGCACACGAACATCACCGACCTGGTGAGATACGCGGACTCGGTGCTGTTGACCTCGTATTCCGGGCACAGCTTTCCGCTGGTCTTCTTCGACGCCGCCGGCGAGCAGCTGAAGGGACTGCACGGCGACGAGGTCGCGCTGCGCTTCCTGCATCGCGTCGACGGTCTGATCTTCGTCGCGGATCCGACGCTGGCGCTGGACAGCGCGCGGCGTGGGAATGACAGCGGCATCATCGACGATCCCACGTACGCCGCCACCATCGCGGGCCTGCGGGACCGCCCCTCGGAGGCGCACCGGCGCAGGCTGTCGATTCCGGCGGCTCTCGCGATCACCAAGTCCGATCTCCTGCGGTTCGAGCCCCCGGTCGACCAGTGGCTGAGCCGGCCCGCACCGTCGGTGCTCGACGTCGAACTCCTGCATCGGGAGAGCCGGGACGCGTACGCGTTTCTCTACCAGCGTCGCGCCACCGCCTGGCTGTCGCCGGTCGACCAGTTCGAGCAGTGCTCGCTGCATTTCGTCTCCGCCAGCGGCTCGTCGTTCATCCAGCCGGCCGGCGACGGGGAACTCGGCCGATTCGCGCGTCCGGCGCGACCGCGTCGGGTGCTGGAGCCCCTGGTCACCCTTCTGGCGGCGCTGGGCAGAATTGACGACCACTTCGTGCGGGGGAGCTAGCGGAATCCGATGGACATCGTCGATCAGGCCCTGCTCCGATATGACGCGCAGGCGCTCGCCTTCCGGCCGGTTTCCTCGACGCTGGCGGACGGTGATCAGCTTCTCAGCAGCCCCCGGTTCGTCGCCCTGGCGGATGCGTCCTACCGGTCGCAGGACGTGCAGGCGCGCGCCAGCCTGTCCTTCGCGCGGGTGCCGGGGGACCCGCAGAACCGCGGAATGATCATCTGCAGGGTTCCGGACGTCCGCTCGCGCCGACTCGCCGCGGCGGCGCATGTGCTCATCGGCCGGGAGCTGAACGCCGGGACCGCGCTGGCGCTGTCCACCGCCTGGCCGCACTGGGACTGCACCGGCGGGGCGGCCCAGCCGCTGCAGCCGCTGGGCTGGTCGGGGCTGAAGAACGACGCCCAGCAGCGCAACCTCGACCTGCAGGCCGCCGCCCGGGCACCGGAGCTGGAAGCGGAGCTGACGCGGCTGGTCGACGCGCTGCTGCGGGTCGGGACCGGGCGGCTGGCGGTGATCGGCTATCGGTCGGACCCGGCTCTGCTGCTGGCGGGCGCACGGGAGATCCTGCGGGATTTCGTGGCGGAGGACTGGACCTTCTCGACGGGGGAGCCGGCGCAGAAGGCGGGCATCCGGATCACGTTCATGCTGCCGGGCGGCAGCGTGATGTCCGATGCGTACGCCGATCTGAGCGCCTATGACGCGGGCTCGTCCCAGCTGGTGTCCGTGGCGATCCTCGTGCGCGCCTTCATGAACTCGACGGACTTCAGGTCCTGGTCCGCCGAACGGGCCGAGCTCGAGATCAACGACCTCGACAGCCTGCTCGCCTGGGCCTCCCGCGGAGCGCCGTCGGCCCAGGCCGCCGTCCAGCTCGAACGCAACGCGCACGCGGAGGCCGCTCGGCAGTGGGAGCAGGCGCGAGGCGTGTGGGACTCCCAGCGGCGCGGCTGGGAGGCCAGTGCTCTCGAGGCGGAGGCCGAACGGCAGCAGCTGGCCGACGAGCTGGGCCGCACGCGGGATCAGCTGGTCGAGAGGGAACGAAAGCTCGCCGCGTCCCGGACCGAGGTGACGCATCTGCGCGAGTACCTGGCGGAGGCCGAGCAGACGGTGGTCGAGCTGCGGCAGGAACTCGGCGTCGCCAGAACCGGGCAGGCCAGGCGGGAACAGCAGGGGGCGTCGTCGATCGCCACCGGGCCGCAGGGCGGTCCGGCGCAGGCCGTTCAGACCGCTGCTGCCGCCGCCGCTGCCGCTGCCGCTGCCGAGGCCGCCGCTACTGCCACTGCCGAGACGGACAGGCAGACCGCCGCGGCCCGGCCTGGTCCGTGGACGCCGGACGCGTCGCCGGGATCGCCGCCACCGTCCACGGTCGTTCCGCCGCGCACGCTCGGCTCCGTGGGCCCGGCCGAGCGGCGGATGTCGTTCCCGCACCTCGACCCGGTCACCGTCTACATCGCCGTCGTCGTAGTCTGCCTGCTCGGACTCGTCCTGGTGGCGCTGGTCAGTGATGTGCTGTGGTGAGCACGGCGGGCAGCCGCCGGGCCGTGGACGGGCGGCTGTCGGTGGACGGCCCGCTGGTGGCGACGACGGGGCTGTTCGCGCTCGCTCCGGCCGCCGTCGCGATGCTGCTGGTGGCGGGGCTGCGGCAGCACCGGCCGGATCTGCGCGTGCCGCCGGCGTCCATGGTCGTGCTGCTCATCGGCCTGAGCGGATGGGCCGCGATGCTCGCGGCGGCGGTGAGCGCGCGGGGCTCGTCGCCACGACGCACCGAACCGTCGGGTGATCCTGACCGGGTCGTCGTGCCGCTGGTGGGCGCCGTCCACCTGCTGGTGGCGTTCGGTGTGCTGGTGCGGCTGCGGCTGGCGGGGGCCGGCGACGGCACCCGGTACCCGCTCACGGGGCTGATCCTTCCGCTGGTGGTGGGCACGGGTGGCCTGGTTCTGCTGGCCGGACTGGTCCGTGCGCTGCGGGCGGCGCCGTGGAGTCTCGAGGACGACGTCGTCCTGTCGCGGGTCGGCAGGTTCGCCGTGGTCGCGGCCGTGGTCGCGGTCCTGGTCGTCGGCCTCGCCGGCTACGACCACGGCGATCATCCCCGGCTGCGCCTGCTGGGCGCGGGCGTCCGGCCCGGGGCCATGGTGGCGCCGCTCGTGGTCGCCGCCTTCGCGCTGGCGGTGATCAGCTTCGACCCCCGCCTGGTCGGTCGCTACTCCTACGACGAGCAGGGCGACAGAGCGGCCACGGCACGGGTGGCCACGGCCATGCTGGTCATCATCGGCCTGGGCCTGGTGCCGATCCTCGGGACGCGCCATCCGGTGCCGGCGTTCGCCACCGTGGTCGCCCTGGCGGTGCTCGTCGCGGCGCTCACCGGTCACCGCGGGCTGCCCGCGGCGGGGTGTGGCCTGGTGCTTCTCGAATACCTGCTGATCGCCTGGGCGCAGGGGGTGTTTCACCACGACAACGGCTCCCGGGCCGCGGCGCTCGCGCTGGCCCGGGGTGGGCTGCTCGGCAGCGGGCCCGGCCAGGGGCTCGTGGAGGCCTACGAGCCCGGCCAGGGGGTGGGCGCGGGTGGCGGGCCCACGGGCACGGGCCTGGTCGCGGATCGGTACGCGCTGAACGTGCTCGCCGAGGAGGTGGGACGGGTCGGTCTGATCGTCGTGCTGGTCGCGGCGGTGATGATCGGGCTGTTGGTCGTCCGGCTCGCGGCCCGCGCCGGGCGCGGGCCGCTCGGTGCCTGGGCGTGGAGCCTCGCCGCCGCGACGGCGGTGACGCTCGCGCTGCCGCTCGTGCCGCTGGCCTGGTCGAACGTCAACGTCGAGGCGGCGCTGCCCGGCGTCGCCTCCGACGGGGTGGGCCTGGTCGTGCTGCTGTGGACGGTGGGGGCGCTCGTCGGCGTGGCCAGCGGGCGGGAGGTCTCCGACACGGCTCCACCAGATCCCGAGCTGCGCAGCCGCGTTCCGCTCGGTGGGGTGAGCCGGGTCCGTTCCGACCGGTGGACGTGGCTCGAGCGGCGGTGCCGGCGCAGTGCGCCGGGGCTGGTGGCGGCGGGCTGCGCGCTGCTGGTCCTGGTGGCCGTGATGGTCGGCCCCTCATCCGCGCAGCACCAGCGTGCAGGCGTCGCCCGGGAAGATCAGTGGATCAGGGACGCCGACCGTCAGCGGATTGGCATGTTCGGCGGGGTGCCGCTGGGCTGGCCGACGGCGGACGGCATCGATCCGACGGTCAGGAAGGTGCTCGACGACACCGTCGGGACCGTTCCCCGCTGCGCCGCGCGGCCCCCCGCGCAGGCCCGCGGCGATGGCCTGGGACCCGGCTGCCCGCCGCTGCCGACGGCGGTCCTCGACGTCAAGGGGCAGCGGGCGGCGTTCCGGGCGCTCGAGGAGAGCGGTTTCGACGGGTCGGTCGTGACCGTGGAGGTGGGCAGCGGCCGCCTGCCGGTCCTCGCGAACAGCGGGGCCGACGCGGCCGGCTGGTGGGCCGCCGCGCCGATCGGCGGCATGACGCGGCACCTGCTGGCCGCCACCCTGAACTCCGACGCGACGCTGGGCCGGGCCGTCCTCGGCGACCTGCGCCGCGCCGAACTCACGGAGCACGCCGCCGACCTGCTCAAGGCCGATCCGGCGTTCGACGCCGGGATGGTCGACCGCGCCCGCCACTCCCCGCAGTCGACGGAACCGGCCCTCGCGCCGCTGTTCACCGCGGTCGACCGGCGGATCAGCGACCGGTACAGGCGGTGCGTCAGCGACTTCGGCTCCTACGATGCCCCGCCGCGTTTCGCCTCGGACGGGGACTGTCCGCTGCGGTTGGCGGGGGCCGTGCTGGCGGACGGCGGCGGACCGGGCCACCCGAGTGTGTCCGGCCAGTCCGGCAAGGCCACGCAGCCGGATTCTTCGACCCCGGCGCCCCCGCCCCCGGCTCCTTCCCCCCCACCGCCCGCCCGGGACCTGCCGTCGCTGAGCCGGGACGCCCTGGCTGCCGTGCTGACGACGGGGCTCGGCGCGGCGGGGGAGCCACCCGAGGGCCTGGTCGGGGCGCTGCCGACGAGCAGGTCCGTGGCCGGCATCACCGCGGCCAGTGGTGGCGACTGCGGCGACGTCGACCGGTGCCTGCGTGCCAGTCCCCTGACGCTGACGGTCGTCGTCGCGGCGCTCGTCTGTCTGCAGGACCAGTCGACCCGCGAGCTGCCCGTGCCTCGTCTCCTGGCTGGCTACGTGGTGTCCGAACCGAAGCCGGTGCCGGTCAGCCTGGGCCCGACGGCCGTCGGGACGCTCGGGCGGGAGCGCGTGAGCGGGCGGGAACACGCGACGACCGTGCCGGACGGGGTCGGGGGAGCCTGGTCGGTCCGGATCCTGCCGAAGCGGTCCGGTCACCGGCAGGTGGTGCTCGTCGGCCATCTGCGTCCCGAGGGCGGCGCCGCCAAGGACCGGCAGGAACAGGCCGCCGCAACCGCCAGGAGTACCCAGACGGCCGCCGGCACCGTCCTCGACAAGGTCGCCCATGCCCTGGACGACTGACGGTGCCGGCCGGCGGCCCGCGGCGCCGGTACCGGTGCCGACACCGCGGGCCGCGCCGAGGCGCTCGATGATCCAGGTGTGCGGGAAGGGTTAGCGAGATCCGATGGACATCATCGACCAGGTCGTGCTCCGATACGACCGGGAGGCGCGCGGGTTTCGACCGGTGGCGTCGACGTTGCCGGCGGACGACCGGACGGCGGCGACGTCGCGGTTCGTCGCGTTGACGAACGCCTCCTACCGCACGCAGGACCTGACGGCGGGACGGAGCCTGTGCTTCGCGCGGGTACCGGACGACCAGGACGGCCGAAGTATGATCATCTGCCGGGCCCCGGAGACCAGCTCGGGCAGCGTCGCCGCGGCGGCGCACGTGCTCATCGGCCGGCAGCTGACCGCCCAGATCGCGCTGGCGCTGTCCACCTCCTGGTCGCGGTGGATGCTGACCGCCGGTGGGTCGGGGGCGCTCGCCCCCCTGGGCTGGACCGAGCTGGAGGGCGACGTGAAGGCGCGCAACCTCCAGGTGCAGGCCGACTCGCGGGCCCCGGAGCTGGAGGCGGAGCTGACGCGGCTGGTCGACGCGCTGCTGCGGGTCGGTTCCGGGCGGCTGGCGGTGATCGGCTATCGGTCCGACCCGGCCCTGCTGCTGGCGGGGGCGCGGGAGATCCTGGGGGACTTCGGGTCGGACGACTGGACCTTCTCGACGGGCGAGCCCGCGCAGAAGCGGGGGGTTCGGCTGACGTTCATGCTGCGGGGTGGCAACGTCACCTCCGACTCGTACGCCGATCTGGGCGGGTATGACGCGGGCTCGCCCCGGCTGATCTCCGCGGCGGTCCTCGTGCGCGCCTTCATGAACTCGGCCGCCCTGCGGACCTGGGCCGCCGAACGCGCCGAGCTCGGCATCCACGATCTCGACACCCTGTTGGACTGGGCCGGCCGGGGGGCGCCGTCGCCGCGGTCCCCCGAGTTCGCCAGCAGGTCACGTGAGCAGATCACCCAGCAGTGGCTGGCGGCACAGCGCGGCTGGGACAGCGAGCGGCAGACCTGGGACGCCGAGCGGCGAGCGCTGAACGACGAGCTGCTGCGCACCCAGCGGGAGCTGCAGAACCAGGATGTGCAGATGAAGATGAAGACCGCCAACGTCGTCGCCCTGCAGGAGCAGCTGGCCGCGGTGAACGCCAAGGTCGACGAGCTCAGCAACGAGCTCGACATCACGAGGTCGGTGCGCGGAGCCCTGGAGCGACACCTCATCACGAGGGACCAGCGGACTACCGCCTCCACCGCGGAGTTCGGGTCGACGCCGGCGCCCGGGGCCGGCGGCTCGGAAGCGGACGCGCGGTGAGCCCGCGCAGGGGTGGCGGCCGGCCGCCCGGCGCCGCGGGGCGCCCGGGGCGGTTCGCGGCGTGGCGGTCCCCGAGCAGCATCGACAGCCGGATCGGGCTGTGGGGGGCGACGAGCAGCGGGAAGACGACGATGCTCGCCGCGCTGCACACCGCCATGACCCAGCAGGACGGCGGCGACGACGACTGGATCCTCTTCAGCGCGAACGAGGCGACCCGAGCATTCCTGGCCCGGGCGCGGGCGCAGATCGCCCGGCGGGAGTTCCCGGTCCCGTCGCCGCACGAGGCCCGGGAGCTGTCGCTGAGTCTCCTGCGCCCGGACAGCGCCGGCTGGGCCCGGCGGCTGGTGCGCCGTGGAACGCGCCGCCGCGCGCGCCGCGCCGAGTTCCACATCACCCTGATGGACGTCAGCGGCCGGATGTACGCCCCGGCCACGTTCGACGACCAGGACGCAGACGACCGGAAACAGGCCGGCGACCTGTTCCGCGACGAGCCCGAGGCCGGTGACGCCGTCGAGCTCCTCGTCGACCATCTGGCCCGCGCCGACGGCATGGTCTATCTCTTCGATCCGCTGCGCGAGCTGGAGACCCAGGACTCCTACCAGTACCTGGAAAGCATGGTCGAGCGGGTGCTCGCACGGGCGGAGGAACTCGGCCGGCTGCCCGACGGCAAGCTGCCGCACTATCTCGCGGTGTGCATCAACAAGATCGACGACAGGCGCGTGTTCAACGCCGCCTACGACGGCGGTTTCCTGTCCGTCAGCGACAGTGACGAGATGCTGCCCGAGATCACCAGGGAGGACGCCGCGGACCTCTTCCGTCATCTGTGTTCCCGGGAGATGATGGGAGGGGCGGCCGGTAGTGGCCCGTGGGTCCGGGGCAGCATCGAACGGCATTTCCATCCGGGTCGAGTGCGTTATTTCGCCAGCTCGTCCATCGGTTTCTACGTCGGCAGTGGCGGCACCTTCCGCATTCAGGACTTCGCGAACATCGAGGCCGACGACCTGGGACGGCCGAGGATCCGCGGCCGGCTGAATCCGGTCAACGTGCTGGAGCCGTTCCTCTGGCTGGCCGAGTCGATCCGCGCCGCGCCCACGGCGCCCGCGCTCGAGAGCCGGCGAGGTGGCCCCGCCTCCACCGGCGAGGGCGACGGTCAGCCCGGGCACGCCGGCGCGGACGTCGACGACCCCCTGGCCGGAGACGACGCCGGACTGGGCGGGGTCCCCGGGCCCCAGCCGAGGTCCGACGAGGCGGACTGGGACGACAGCCCGTTCCAGACCCGCATCGACGAGATGCCGCCCCCGCCACCTCCGCCGCCCCCGCCGCCGTGGCAACCGAGGTGAGGCGGGTGAGGTGGCTCGGTGAGCCCGTCCGCGCCTGAGGACCCGGCACCCACGGCCGCCGGCGCCGCCCGCACGGGGCTCCCGGCTGGCGCGAGGCTCCCGACCGGCGCGAGGCTCCCGACCGGCATGGGGGCCGCGGGCGCGGGCGTGCCGGCCGGCTGGGCTGTGTATGGCAAGGTCGCCGGCACCGCGGACGACTACTCCGTGCTGCGCTCCAGCGGTGCCTACTTCAGCCGCGCCGACTACGACGGCATCCTGCGCCGCTTCGTCCCGGGCACGCCGCCGCCGCGCCCGCAGCGATCCGAGGCGTCCGGGCTGCCGTGGGCCACGATCAGCTACGCCCCGCTGCGCTCCACCGCGGCCGGCGGCGACGCGGACGCCAGCGTCCTGGGCCTCGCGGTGTGCGACTGGACGGACGTCACCGACGGCGCCGGCCGGCCGGTGGCCGCGACGTCCTACCTGTGTGCGCCGTTCGCCGCGTGTGCGGCCCTGCCCCTGGGCTACGAGGACCTGCACCTCGCCCTGCTCTGGGATCCGGCGGTCGCCGCGGCTCTCGGCCCGGGGGCGATCGGCCCGCGCCTGCCGCTCGCGGACCCGCCGGCCCAGGCCGGGGAGGTGACGCTCGGGTCGCTGCCCGGACTCGGCCCGGCGCACGTCGCACAGGCGCTGGAGGCGGATCCGGCGACATTCTGGCTCGCGGCCGGAACAGCGGCGCTGCTGTTGTGCCAGCCGGTGGCGCTGCTGGGCGCGCCGGCACTGGAACCGAGCACCCGGATCGCCGAGCGGCTCCGCTTCCTCGACGCGGTCGCGGCGCTGCTGCCGTACGGGCAGCGGGCCCGGCTGGTCGTCAGCACCTGGGCCGACTCCGGCAGCACCCACCGCATCCGGCTCGCCTACACCGACCGCGCCCGGCCCGGGGACGCCGCGGTGACGCTCGCCGGCCCGAACCGGGAGCCGAGTGTGCCGGCGCTGCCCCGCGGGGCGCGCGAGTACCACGCGCTGCTCGTCGAACTCCACGGGAACCGCGGGGTGCCGGTCGAGCGGATCGTCGAGCATCTGTGCGACCCGGCCTATCGGGCGGCGCGTCGCATCGCCGACCCGCGCCACGCCCTGCTCAGCCTCGCCGACCTGCCCGGGCCCACGTACTTCGCCACCCGGTTCGCCGCCCCAGCGCCGCCGAGGATCCGCGACGCGGCGCCGGCCGCGCGCTCCGCCAGGCCCACGGCGGCCGGCGGCAGGGGAGAGGTGCGCGGGACGGTGGCGCGACGCGACGGCACGGCGGCGGAGGTCGTGTCCGAGATCGTCGGCCTTGTCCGGGCGCAGCGGCAGCGGCGTCGGCTACTCGTCGGGGCATCCAGCGCCGAGTCGGACGCGGCGGTGCTCACGGTGCTGGCCGCTCGTACCGACACCGACGCCGTCGCCCTGGAACTGGTCCGGCTCGCCATCGAGGACGACCTGCGCGGTGCCGACGCCGAGCACCTGGGCCTGCCGACCGCGGCGCCGCACACCGTGGGCTGGCTCGGCTGGCTCGGGCGTGCGGACGGCCCCGGCGCGGCCGTGCGGCCCTTCGCCCGGATGATCTCCGGCCCGATCGACCCCGGCGCGCTGTCCGCCCTGGCGGCGCGCGGGCGTGCCCTGCGCGGAGACAGTCGCTACGCGCTGGCGTTCGTCCGGCTCGCCCGGCTTACCGGGCGCCGGCGGTCGCTGGACCAGCCGCTGTGGCAGTGGCTCACCGCCGCGGGGGCGACCGGGACGCTGGCGTCGCCGGAGTGCGCGGTCTGGGCGGAGGAGCTGAGCCGCCCGCCGATCGGCAGCGCCGTGGACGAGGCCCGCCTCGACCTGCTGCGGCTGCTGCTCGGCGCCGGGCCGGCCGAGCCCCTGCGGGCCCGGATGCTCAGCGTGTACTGGATCGACTACCACAACGCGCTGATCGCCGACTACCGCGAGCTGATCTCGCGCTACGAGCGTGACACCCGGCGGCTGACCGTCGCGGCCCTCGTCATGAACGGGCTCGCCGCCTCGCTGGACCGCGCCGGTTGGCCTGACGACGACCGCGCCGTGGATGACACGCTGCGGCTGCTGGCCCGGATGGCGCAGCGGGTGCGGTGGATCCCCCCGGGCCTGCGGGCCACCCTGGCCGTCTACCTGTCGGCCGCGCCGAAGGTGCGACTGCGCCGCTCCGAAGCCGAGCAGTGGATGCGTGACATGCTCGCCCTGTACGCCGCCGGCCCGACCACGCGCGGCGCGCCCTGACGCCGCGCACCGGACCTCACCACAGGTCGGTTCCCTCCTCCACCTGCGGGTCCGGCGCGCCCTGGGGGTCGCCGTACCCCGACCGCCGCGGGTACGGCGGCGAGGATCCGTTTCGCTCTCCTGACCGGTCCGCAGGGCGGTCACGGCCGCCCGGGTGCGGCGCGCCGGGGTGGCCCGGCGCGCTGGGCTGACCGTCCGCGGCCGGCCCCGGCGCGTCCCCATGCCCGCCCGCGCCCGGACGACCCGTTGTTCCCGATCCCCGCGCGGGCGGGCGCGGGGGTGGCGTGCCCTCGTCGTCGCGGCGGCCACGCCGACGTCCCCACCGCGGCTCGTCGGGCACCGGCCCCTGCGGTGGCCAGGTCCGCTGCGCGGTGCCCGTGCCGGAGCCGTTCTGGTCGGCGCCGTTCGCTGCGGCGGCGCGCTGGTGGGGCGGCAGGAGACCCGGCGCCAGGACCTGGTCCTGGCGCAGGTAGTTCACGTCCGTGTCGACGCGCCGCAGCTGCTCGCGCTTCCAGCGGTCGAGCCTGCGCTCGGCGACCTCGACCTGGTCGCGGACGCTGCGGCGGGCCAGCCCCTCCATCGCCTCGTCCCGGATGTCGCGCGCGGCCTGAGCCTCGCGCAGCGTGTCGACCTGGTAGATCATCTGCTCGGCCCGCAGTCGGCGGCTGCGCTGGCGGGAGATCGCCAGGTGCTCCCGTTCCTCGGCTTCCAGGCCCTCCTCGTACTTGCTCCTGCGGCCGAACGACATGAGGAGCTTGAACAGGATCGGCAGGCAGTCGATCGCCGTGATGAACGCGAGCAGCGTGTGGTGCGTGGTGCGCATCGTCGCGTTGTGCTTGGTCAGGTCGCCGAGCGCCTGCATGCGGATCAGCAGGCCGGTGTTGCGGCCGTTCGAGCTGTCGAAGCTGGACTGCAGCCGCCGGCGCTGGTCGAGCAGCGGGTTCAGCTGGCGCCGGTCCTCGTCCAGCCGGTCGCTCGCGTCCTGGACCGCCTTCGCCCGCCGGGCGGGAAGGTTCGCCACGGCGGTCGTGCGAGCCGTGTCCAGCTGCCGCTGCAGGGGATCGACGTTGGCCCGCTTGTAGTCGTCGGCCTGCTGGCGCAGGCTGCGCGTGCGGTCGCCCTCGCCGGGGCGGCCCGAGCCGACGCCGCCGCCGCAGTCGGTGCGGCCGGCCGCCTCACAGTTGGCCCGCCCGTTGAGCGCGTTGTACGTCTTCATCGGGTCCCGGTCCGGGCTCAGCGCGGCGCTCAGCCTGAGCACCGTCGTATCATCCTCCGCGGAGATGGAGCTTCCGTCGTTCTGGATGATCTTCTGCTGTGCGCCCACGTCCGCGGAGAGCTGGTTGATCCGTCTGACGATGGGGTTGTTCGGGTCGTTCCAGTCCTGCTGCTGGCTGGTCGCGGCGCTGGCCTGGATCAGCGCCACCTGCTGCATGATCTCCGGCTGGAAGATGCGCAGGACGAACGGCGTCGACACGACGAGACCGATGAGGAACGCCAGGGCGGCCCGGGGCAGCAGCAGCCACAGGTTGCCCCGCCCCGCGGTGGCCAGCAGCCAGCGGTCGAAGGACATGATGGCGGTGCCCCACAGCAACCCGGCGACGACACAGGCCACGATCGGCAGATCCAGCGCCATGTGCAGGGCGAAACCGCCGGACACCGCCGCCATGGCCGACGTGATGAACACCGAACTGCCAAGACCCACGTACTTGGGCCGGTCCGCCGGGAAACGGTCCAGGATCTCGAGGTTCGCCGTGGACAGCCACAGCATCAACCGCCCCATGACCGTGAACGGCGCCCTGATGAACCGGGCGCCCGCCCCGGCCACCGAACGCGGCGCCATCCCTGTCTCGTCCATGTTCGAGCCCCCGTCTCCCGCGATCAGGATACCCCGGACGGGGTGCCGGAACATCGCCGCCGCGTCGCGCGGGCCGCCCGCCTGGTGCGCTATTCACCGGGCCGCTCCCGCCCTTTCTGGGAAGCAAGCTGCGGACGGCCTGGATGGCACCCGCGACGACCTGCGGAAATAGCCATTTCAACGGCTGTGGAGGTGGCGGATGAGGGGGTGTCGGGCCGGCTGCGGTGGCGGTGCGCGCACCCTACCCGAACATCCGCCGCTCTGGACGCGGAACCTCGCCGTGCTAACCTTCCGGGCAGGGGGGAACAATGTGCGCCAGCATGCTGCTCGAGATCGCGGCGACACCGGAGGAAACCGCATCTCTCCGGGACAGGATGATGCGGAATCGGCACTCCGGTGCGCCGGAATCGGCGACTCCGGGCGAGAGCGCCGCGGAGCCCGCGGTGAACCGTGAGGGGGTTTCCGCGCGGGATCTGTGGGAGATTCTGACGTCCTCGGCGGTCCGTTGTGGCGGTGTTGTCTCCGGGATATCCGCGCAACCCGGCAGGTCGATTGTCACGGTGCGGCTCGACCTTCTCGCCTCGGCCGACGCGGACGCGCTGGAAGCCGATGTCTGCGCGGTGCTCGGGCTGCGGCGGGACGGCATTCGCTGGGACCGCCGGACGCGGGGCGCCGCCGGGCCCGGCAGCGTGTGCCTGCGGTGCGGAGGCGTCGACGACGATCATCTGGACGGCTGCGATGCCACGCGGAAATGACGCCGCCGGCGGGCGGCCGCGGTGACCGCTGCCGGTGACCGGCCGCGGCCCGCGGTGCGCCTGGGACGCGACCGGTGGAGCCCACCGGCTCCGGTCGGATACCTCGACAGCGTCCAGGCGCTGGGCGGGCTCGCCGCACCCCTGCTGGCGGGCGCCAGCTTCACCCTCGCGGCCCTGCTCCTGCCGGCGACCGCCGGCGGTGCCGGCGTCACCCCGGGCGCCGCGCCCGGGTCCCGGCTCTGCCGGTGGCCCGACATCACCCTGTTCTGTTTCATCGGGTCAGGGCTGGCGCAGGTCGCCACCGTCCAGGCGACGGTCTGGTGCCGCCGGCTGACCGCCACGCCCGCGGAGTTCATGACCTGGTACCCGGACGAGGTCCACGACGGCCGGCCCAGCCGCTGGCTGCGCAACGTGCAGGCCAGCCATCAGCGGCAGGCGTTGCGCTGGGCCGATCGGGCGCGGCTGTGGTACCACGCCGGGATTCTGCTGCTGCTCGCCGGCCTGGTCGCCGTGTCGGTGCCGCCGTGGCGGATCGGCGCCGAGCGCGGGGCCGTGGTCGCCCTGACGGTGCTCGGGCTGCTGGGGGAGCTGGCCTGGCTGGTCGTCGCGACGTTCCGTAGTCGGACCCGGCGGCGGCAGGGGCTGATCCACGGGGTGGGAGTGCTGTGCGGTCCGGTGCTGGCGGTGGCGGTCGCGGCCACCCCCTCCGGCACCTGGGGCACGTCCGGCGCCTTACGCGGCCTGGGTGCCGCCGGCGTGCTGGTCGTGGGGGTCGGCGTCCTGGCGGTGGCGGTGGAGATCGTCGTGCTGGTGAGCCGCCTGCTCACGTGGGGCTGGTTCGGCGTCCCGGTCAGCGGTGTCGGGCCGGGCTGGGCACGGGTGGCGACGCATGTCGTGGCCATCGTCGGGATCGCCGCCGCCGTCACCCTCGCACTGGCGGGCACGCGCCCCTGGCTGACGGCGGTGTCGGTGGCGGCGGTCGTTCCCGCGTTTGCGCTGGAGATGATCTGCGGCTGGCAGGTCTATGGTGCGGAACGGCATTCACGCGGCACCTGACGGTGCGATGACGTCGGGCGTGAGAACAGGAGACGGGGGCATGTTCGTGGGCGGTGGCGACGGGCCGGATGTCGGCCAGCCGGGCGACGAGCGGCGGGATACAGCGGGTCCGGAGACCGGCTCACCTGATATCGGCCGGCCGCGCATCCTGCCCTATTCCTGGATCATCGGACAGGACGATGCCAGGACCGCGCTGGAACTCTCGTTCATCGAGCCGCGTATCGGCGGCGTGCTGATCAGTGGTCAGCGCGGGACGGCCAAGTCCACCGTCGCCCGGTCGTTCAACCTCATGACGACCGGGAACCTTCCCGTCACACTTCCCATCAACGCGACCGACGACCGGATCGTCGGGACCCTGGACGTCCCCGCGCTGCTCGAGGGCAGATGGGCGGAACGCGAAAGCCTGCTGGAGGAAGCCGGCTCGCGCAAGGTGCTGTACGTCGACGAGGTCAACCTGCTGGACGACCACATCGTGAACCTGCTTCTCGATGTCGTCTCCACCGGTCAGCTCGTCGTCGCCCACGCCGCCACGGAACGGCGGGTCGAGGTCTCCTTTCAGCTCGTCGGCACGATGAATCCGGAGGAGGGCAGCCTGCGTCCGCAGCTGTTGGACCGATTCGGACTGCTCGTGGAAATGGTCACCGAGACCGACATCGACGTGCGAGCCCTGATCCTGGAGCGGGTGCTGGAGTTCGACCAGGTGTGCCGCACGGGCCCGACAAAGGCCTACCGACTGGCGCTGCGCGCCGACCGCCGACGCAAGGATCAGCTCAAGGGCGCCCGCGTGATGATCACGGACGGCGCGGTGGTGCTGCCGGACGCCGTGCGGGTCCAGTGCGCGCGCGTCGCGGCGGCGATCGGAGCGGTCGGCCACCGCGGCGACGTCACCCTCGCCCGCGCGGCCCTGGCGTTCGCCGCGCGGCGCGGCGCGGACGTCGCCACGGCGGAGGACATCAGGGCGGTCGCGCGGTTCGTCCTGCCGCATCGCCGGGGCGCCATCTCCCGCGGCGGCTCGGCGACCTGGAGCGAGGCCGACGACGCCACGGTGTCCAAGGCCCTCGGTGACGATGGCTGAGCGCGGGTCGGCCCGGCTCGACGCCCTGGTGGAATGCATGGCCCTGCACCCGGAACTACGCGGTCTGCTTCTGCTCGACGCCGAGCCTGACGGCGGCGAGGAACGTCTCGCGCTGGTCATCCGGCGGCTGGCCGGGGCGCTGAAGGCCGTGACCGGCCGCCCGGTCCGGGAGATCCGGCTCGGCGCCGGCACCTCCGACGACGACCTGTGGGCCGGGCTGCGGCTGCGGCCGGACCCGGCCGGGCGCGGCGTGCTCCTGGAGCACGTGCCGCGGCCGCTGCTCGAACAGCCGGTGGCGGGCGCGCCGATCGCCCCGATCCCGCTGGTGGCCGTCGCGGACCTCACCATCGTGAGCGTCCCCGCCGCCCGCGCGATCGTGACCATCGCCGCCGCCCCCGTCGCGGCGATGGAACGCGACGGCTTCTCCTGCCGGTGGGAGCCCACCGGGGCCTGGGTGGCGGTCTGCGACCCCACGAGGATCGGGAGCGTCAGCCCTCACCTGCTCGACCGCTTCCCGCTGCGCGCGCCGATCGCCAGCCTGGTCGCCTCCGCCTCCGCGTCCGTCTCCGTCGCTGGCTCCGATGCCTCGTCCGAGGTCCCCTCCACCGCCGCGGCCGACGCCGACCCGGGCGCCGCGCCCACCCCTGGGGATGCCGAGCGCGCCGAGGAGGGCCGGCGGTGGCCGGCCATCACCCGCTCGCTGCTCGTCGAGCTCGCCCAGCGGAGCCCGTCTGGTCCGGAGGGGCATCGTCGGCCCGTCGCGCTGGCGCGCCTCGCGGTCGCGTGCGCGCGTCGCCGCGGCGCCGACCAGGTCGAATGGGAGGACGCCGCGACGGCGTTCGGCCTGCTCGGCGTGCCGTGGTCGCACGCGGGCACCGACGCGGCCGAGGACCCGGGTGACGCGCAGGGCGCGTCCGTGTCCGGGCGCGTCACCGAGCCCACTGCGACGTCCACCTCCGGCCAGAGCGGCCAGAGCGGCCTGGCGACGCCGTCGGAGCACGCTCCCACCGCCCCCGACGCCACGCTCGTCCGGGATGAGTCCGGCCTCGGGCTGCCGGTCGAGCACGGCGGCCCCGCGGAACTGACGCATCAGGTGCTCCTGCCGACCGACCAGCGGGAGGCGGCGGCACTCGCGGCGGTGTACCCCGAGGACGACTCCGAGCCGCTGCGGGAGGCCGAGCCGCTGCGGCTGCTGTGGGCCGCCTCCCACAACCTGCGTCAGCTGCGCGGGCAGATCGTCGGCACGAGGGCCGCGACGGACCTGCGGGACATCGCGGTCGTCCCCAGCCTGCTGCGCGCGGCCGCCCGGCGCGCCGCCCGCCGGCCCCGGAGCCTGGCGCCGGACGGCCCGCTGCTGATCGACCGAGGTGATCTGCGCGCCTACCGGCGGATGCCGGTACCGGAACAGATACTGGTGCTGCTGCTCGACCACACCGCCCGGCCGGGCGCGTCGTGGGTTCCCGTGCTGTCGGGCTACCTGGAGTGGGCGTACGTCCAGCGGGCGCGGATGGCGGTCATCGAGGTCGGCGTGGCGGACGGGCCGGGGGCCGTACCCCAGCTGCACGCCGAGCGGTTCCTGGCGCGCGGCATCCTCGACCCCAGGATCTCCTCGGCGCTGGCCGCGCCCGCCGGCACGGCCAGCCCGCTGGCCCACGGCCTGGACCTCGCCCACCTGACGGTGCTCCACGCCCTGCGGCACGGCAACACGCTGGTCCGGGAGGCGTACCTCGTCATCGCGACCGACGGCCGGGGGAACGTCCCGCTCGCTGACAGCCGGCTCGGCGAGCTGCGGCCCGCGGTGGGGGACGCCGGGGTGCGCGACGCGCTCGAGGCCGCCTCGCGGCTGCGCGGACTGCGCCGGCTGGTCGTGCACGTCGTCGACCTCGGCGGCCCGCCCTACGCGGACCTGCCCCGGCGCCTCGCCAGCGCGAGCGGCGCCGCACCGCCCGCGACCCCGCGCCCATGAGTGACCTGGCCAGCGTCCTGCGAGGGGCACGACGCATCGCGCGGGGCCGGTCCGGTCCCCGGCTTCTGCCGACGTTCCCCGGGAGTCCGTCCGCCCCGGCACCGCAGTCCGCCGCCCCGGAGCCGGCCTGGGAGCAGCCGCCGGCACCGGAGCCGACGCCAGTACCCGCGCTCGCACCGGGACCGGCGACCGCGGTGGGACGAGCGTCGCTGGACGACTCTCACTGCCTGCCGGCGAGATTCGTCACGATCAAGGTGCACCAGGACAGCCCGACCGGATTCCGTATCGAGGGGTTCGAGGGCGGGGCCAGGACCTTCGGGGGCCAGCCCTCGGACGGGGCCGTGGTCGCCGGCTACGATCCCAGGAGGCTACGGCTCCGGGTCGAGGATCTGCAGGAGCGATACTCCGCGATACAACCCGTGGAGTTCATCGAGGACTTCAACATGTGGTCGCTCGGGAACCGGCGCAACGCGCTGCGGAGGTGGCTGAACGATCTGCGACTGCGCCATTCCGACCTCCACGTCATCATCGAGGACGGCACGAATCTCGCGATTCCGTGGGAGGCGTTCCGCCTTCAGCAGCCACCCGATCACGGTGATCTCCCGTGTGCCGGCTGGCTTGGCGCGGTCCTGCCCGTCACCCGGTGGACCCCGTGGTTCGGCGAGTATGTGGGCCCGTCGGACCTCGACCAGACGATCGCCTGCGAGGGCGGTGCGATCGGATACTTCGAGCGGGGTCTGGATTCCGGCGGAGCGGACCTGGCGAGCCTCGGTGACTTCCTCGCGGGGACACCCCACGTGGACGAGAACGCCTTCGTCGCTGCTCTTGGCGAACCCGTCCCGCCTGGCGAGAAGCGACCCGCCATGGTCTATGTCGGCGCGCACAGCGAAGCCGGGGATGATCGCGCCAGGACTTCCGTCGGGCCGTTCCGGCTCAAGACCATGATGCTCTATCAGGACCTGCCCCGCATCAGCGGCGGCCAGACCATCGTCTTCGTCAACGCCTGCAACTCGGCGGAGATGTTCACCGTCGGTCACTTCGGGGACGACTCGCTCTACGGGCTGCCGGACTTCTTTCTCCGCATGGGTGCCGTCGGAATGATAGGTACCACGTCGGCGATCGGCGTCGAGACGGCGCCGCTCGTTCTCGCGGAAATCCTCCGGGCGGCGGCCGACGACCCGCAGGCACCGATCCCGCAGCTGCTGAGCCGCCTGCGCGCCCAGGCGGACCTGGCACTCGGCCCGCCGCCGTACACGAACAGGGATATCGAGCTGGCCTGGCGCTGGATCGACACGTTCAACTACGTCTACTACGGCCACCCGCTCGCGACGCTGCGACTCGTCAGTCAACGGGTGCCGTGACATGACGGACGCCCCGGGACCCGACCCGGCGGCACCGACGGCGCTCACGATCGAGCCGGTCGTCAGCTGGCCGCACGAGGTGCGCGCGGGCGGGCTGTACCAGCTGACCGTCGACGTGCGGCCCGCCGCGGACGCGGGCGCCTGGCCCTTTCCGCGGGAGGAGGTGACGGTGCATCTGCAGCTTTTCTGCCCGCCCGGGATCGTTCCGACGCTCATGACCGAGCCCGCGGTGGTGCTCCACCGTTTCGGCGGTACCTACGGGCCCGCCCGCTACGTGCTGGCGGTGGACGATGCCGTTCGCAGTGGTTCCCTTCAGCTGGTGCTCAGTAATCGGGCGGGTGTTCCCTTCCACGTGGCCGGCCTCGCGTTCCGCGCCGTGCCGCAGGTGCGACCCGAACCGGAGGCGCCGGCCCCGCGGGAGCCACCGGTCACCACGGTGCATGTGACACGGACTGTGGCGGGGGATCCAGGGCTTCCCGCGGCGCCGGCCCACGGCACCGATGACCTCTCCGGTCGGCAGGACATCTCCCCGCACGAGGACGTCCACGCGGACGACCGCCCTCATCTCGAGACGCTGGGTTTCTGCCGGCCGGATGGGTCGCGGGTGGTGTGGGAGGTGGAGATGATGCCCGGCCCGGCGGTGCGGACGCGGAACTTCCGGACCCGGTACGGCCGTTACCAGAACTTTCCGCTGGCGATTCGGTATGCGGTCGGCGGGGAGAGCGCGGAATTCGCGCTGGAGAACGCGGTCGGGGCGGGGCTGCGGATGTTGCGGTTCTTCGACGCGGATCGGCGGTGGCCGTGGGAGGGGAATCCGCAGCGATATCCGTGGGAGCTCTCGCGGCTGGTGGGGTACGACGTGGAATGTGATGTCCCTTTCGCGATCACGGTGGAGTTCGGGATGCCGCTGGCGGGGTTGCGGTCCTCGGGGACGGCTGGGTCACTGTCGTCGCCGGATGATCTGCGGGCCTTCACCGTGGGACTCGCGCGTGGGCTGGCGGTGCTGGATCGGCTCGGCGTCGTCCATCGCCAGATACGGGAGAACACCGTGCACTGGGATGCGCGGAGCCGGGTGGTGCAGATCAATCGGTTCGAGTACGCGCGCCGGGCGGGGGAGCCGCGCGGGCGGCTGGCCCGGGTGGGGGCGCCGGGGGAGCGCGCGCTGCGGGACTGGGAGGCGCCGGAGCAGATCACCGGTGGTGGTCTCGTCGATCCGCGGGATGACGTGTTCAGCGCGGGCTGCGCGATTCTCGGCGTGACGGCGCGCGGGCTGTGCATCGGCCCGGACGGGATTCCCGACGCGTCCGCGAGCGGAGTCCCCTGGCTGGTGCATCTCCTCGACGGTGTGTTCGGCCCCGTCGCCACCCGCCCGGACGCCGCGGAGCTGCTGCGCCGGCTGGGCCACGACGACGTGCTGACCGACCTGCCCCGCCCGGAGCACGACGGTCTCGCCGAGGGGCACGCCGCCTACGACCACCTGATGGCCCTGAAGGACCCGCGTCGGATTCCGCCAGCCCGGCAGGTCCCGTCTCCGACCGCGCCTGCCCCCGATACGGCGCCGTAGCCGGCCAGGCCAGCTCGCCGCCGTATCCGTACCCGTGGCGGAACGCAGGAAGATTCTTCTACGGCTGGATCCCGCCGTGCACGATGCGTTGGCACGCTGGGCCGGTGACGAGTTGCGCAGCACGAACGCCCAGATCGAGTTCCTGCTCCGGGACGCACTGAGGTCCGCCGGGCGCATGCCGGCGGACGCCGGTCTGCTGCCGCGACGCGGCCGCCCCCCGGTCGGCGACGGCGGATCGCGACGAGATCGATTCTGTCCCGCCCGACGAGACAGAAGGATGACTCACCTCGTTCGGGTGTCGAGGAGCCTTGAGGCCAATCCGGTGGTGTGGTTGTTGGGGAATGGTTTGGTGAATCGCGTCAACCTGTCTGCTCCGTCTCCGCTCTAGAAGAAGTGGAAACAGTGGAACAGGAGCTGGGGCGACCGGGGCGTGCTGCCGCGATGGCCGGCTCTCAGCGGAACTGGAGGCGTTCATGACGCATGGTACGGACGGCATCATCCGCATTCCACCGGGGTGCTCTGGCGCGGAGCGTGCCGTGTATCAGGGGTCTGACCTGGGGGAATCGACTCGGCCTCGGCGACGTTTGGTCACCCGTCGCCTGCCCCGCGCCCTGGCCAGGCTGACCGCGCTGGCCCTGACCGGGATGGTCGGCGTGGCGCTGGCCGGCCCGGCGTCGGCGGCCGCCTCGACGACGGCGGCGGATGGCGGCGCGCGGCGGGCTCCGAGCGTCGACGGGGTGTCGGTCGGCTGGTTGCCCGGCGGCGTCAGCCTCACCAACGTGCAGCAGTCCACCCGGATCGGCAGCCCGGTCATCGTCGGCACGTTCCAGGGCGGCGACACGACCGTCCAGCTGACCGTCCAGCGGAGCACGCCCGACGCGACGCCCGCCCAGGTGGCCGCCGCCTACGCGCAGTACTACCCGGCCTCCCGGCTTGGCCGTATCACGCTGCGGGGCACCGAGGCCGTCACGTTGCGTCCCGAGGGCTCGACCCAGTTCAACGAGCTGACCTGGGTCGAGGGTCGCCCGGCGGTCGTGCTCACGGTGGCCGGGTACCGGGACGGGAAGGGCGGCGCCCCGACGAGCCTGTTCCCCGAGGCCGACCTGCTGCACATCGCCACGTCGCTCTCCGTCGGGCCGGCGCCGAAGCCGACGGCCTGGCAGACGCTGTCGCAGCGGCTGATCCGGGCCGCCTTCCCGGCCGGGCTGGACGCCACCAGCGCGCCGCCACGGGTGCCGCTGGCCCACGTGGAGAACGGCCAGCGCCTGGTCAGCCTGCTGGAGAAGTTCCGCGCCACCTACCCGGGCCTGGCGGCGAAGGTCACGGTGAACCAGGTGTATGTCTGGTCGAACGACCATGCCTCGGTCACGTTCACCATCGCCTATTCCTACCAGGGCCAGTCCGGTTCGATCGGCACCGCTGGCAAGGCGGTTTTCACCCAGGGCACGTGGAAGGTCTCGGAGGCGACCTACCGCAGCGTGCTGGCGCTGGCAGGACAGCTCGGAAACCAGCCGGCATAGAGCCGGCACGCTGTTCGCACAACCAGCCGGCTCGGTCCGCGCGGTCAGTCGACCATCGACATGGCGCGTCCCGCGAAGCGGCGGCTCACCTCACCGTGAGCCGCCGCTTCGTCGACGTGTACGCAGGGGAGTACGGGCGGTGCGGGCCTATTGATGGGGGCATACGTCACACGTGACGTCCTACGAGGCGTTCGAGGATTTCGTCACCGCTTCGGCCGACCGGCTCATGCGGACGGCCTTTCTGCTCACCGGCAACCGGCACGCGGCCGAGGATCTGCTGCAGGGCGCACTGGAACGCACCTACGAGCAGTGGGACAGCAAGAAGATCGTCGCTCCGGAGGCCTACGTCCGGCGGGCGATGGTGAACGCGTCCCTGCGGAGCTGGCGGTCACGCCGCTTTCGGGAGGAGCCGCTGGAGGCGTCGGCCGACCGGGCCAGCGCGGACGACGGCCCCGACCTGGCGCTGCGGGACCAGGTGCTCCGGGCGCTGCGGGAGCTCCCGCAACGGCAACGCGCCGTGGTCGTTCTGCGTTACTTCGACGATCTGCCGGAGGCGACGGTGGCCGACATTCTCGGCTGCAGCGTCGGGTCGGTGAAGACCCACGCGTCGCGGGCTCTCGCCCGACTTCGGCTGAGTGAGCATCTGGGGGACGTCCGCATGCGAAGTGGCAGGGGGCGTTGATGTCCGACGACGCCGGCAGGGGTCCCACATCGCATTGCGGCGTACCGGCGGATGGTCGTCTCGCGGCGAGCTCCGGAGCCGGTTCCGCGATGCCCGCCGGCGAGGCGGCCTTCGAAGAGGTGCTGCGTGACCTGTTGGACCGTTCCAGCCGGCAGATCACCGCACCCGCGGATCTGACCGCCAGAGTGCATGCCGCGGCGCCGGCGCGCCGTCGAGTGCGACGGCCGTATCGGACGTGTCGAGGCACTCTTGAACAGAGAGCGTGGCGGGAGCGGCGGCCCAGGAGGGCGGTGGTCGCGGCGGCGCTGGCCACGTGCCTGCTGGTACTCGGTGGCCTGATCGTCGACAGGTACGTGGGGACCGTGGGCGGGCTGAGTGTCGTCACCCCGGCGGGCAGCGGTGCGTTCTCCCGGCCCGACCCCGCCGCGACACCACCGGTAGGCGTCGCGCCCGCCCCCGGAACCGTCTACGCGCCGGTCACCCCTCCGCCGGTCACCCCTCCGACGGCCACCGCGACGCCGGACCCGGCCACCGCTGGCGCGATCAGAGCGGCGTTCGAGGGAGCGTTCGACGGCGACGCCGATCCCGACGACGGTCTCACCCACGTCCAGGACGGCGCGAGGTACCGCGCCATTACGCAGCGGTTCCTCGCACGCTATCCGGGCACCGTCGGTACCCTCACCGTGAGGGTCACCAGCATCGCCATGCTCAACGCGTACAGCGCCAGGGTCGATCTGGTCTTCACTCATCGAGACCCTGCCCTCGGCGGCCGCTGGGGCTACACGATCAACGAGCCGGGTCATGCTGTCCGTGAGGATGGCCGCTGGCTGGTCAGCGCGCAGACCTATTCGTTCCTCGTCGGCACCGCCTGAGCGGCGGCGCGGCGAGGCAATCGTGGATTCCTCGCTCTATGACGACGTCGGCGGTGTGGACGGGCTGCGCCTCCTGCCGGCGGCGTTCTACCAGCGGGTGCTCGCGGACGAGCTGCTCGCCCCCGTCTTCGCCGACTTCACGCCCGCTCACCTCGATCACGTGGCCGTCTGGCTGGCCGAGGTCCTCGGCGGACCCGGGGACTTCACCGCCCGCCTCGGCGGGCACCAGGCGCTGCTGCGCTTCCCAGGACCCCGTCGGCGCCGACCTGGGCGGTCCGGGCCCCACGCGCCACGCTGGGGATACCAGGGCCTGGTCCACTGACCGTCGGCACCGTGGAGCGGGCGGCGTCGGCCCCCGTCCGAGGGGCGATGTGACGCCCGGAAGTCCGGGCCGGTGGCACGTGGCCACCGGCCCGGACAGCGAACGTCAGTGCTGGGGCATGCGCTGCCAGCTGAACGGGCCGAACGCGTTGGCGCTCGCCGGCGCGTTCACGCTGGGCTTCACCGTCAGCCTGAGCCATTCGAGCGGGAACGTGCTGCCGTGCACGACGATCCGGTGGAAGTTCGCCACGTCGTATCCGGGATGTGCGGAGGACTCGTTCGCGCAGGCGACCTCGCCGGCCGCGGACTCGGTGACGCACGGAGCGGTCGGCGAGAGCGGGTTGTCCGACCGGTAGGTGTGTGAGTCACCGTTGAACATCAGCACCGGCTTGCCGAACGCGGTCGTGTGTGACGCGATGCTGGCGACCAGCGGCTCGTAGTTGGTGAGGTGCGCCGGGCTCTTGCCGTCGACGTCCCACATGTCGGCCTGCGAGATGATGGCGATCGAGGTGTCGCCGTTCTGGCGGGCCTGCGTGAACGCGTGGTCGAGCCACCGCAGGTCGGCGCCGGTGCGCTCCGCGGTCTCCTGCGTCTGCGCGGAGCTCGCCGTCGGCGCGCCGTACCAGACGTCGGCGTCGTTGTTCGATCCTCCGGGCACGTTCAGCGTGACGAACAGCGTGCCCTTCCGCTCGAAGATGACGTTCTCGACGTACTGCGCGTCCGACGGGTGCGCCGGGTCGTATTCCTTGGCCTGCGACTGGACGTGCAGCTTGCCGCTGCCGAGGGTCTCGCCGGCCGTCGGGAAGAACAGCGAGCGGACGAGCGCGAGGTTCGCGACCGGGTCGCCGCCGGCGTAGTCGACCGGCTGGCCGGTGGCCGGGTCGATCACATACTTGATCTTGTCGGTGGCCGGGTCGTAGGTGCCGCCGCCCTCGGCGGCCTTGTGGCAGTCGGTCCATTCGTTGTCGCCCGGGGTGTAGACCAGCGGCACCTGGAACTGCTGCCAGAGCGTCGCGATCGACTGGTCGTACTGGGCGGTGCAGTACTGCTTGCCCGAGTGGATGTCCCCGACGTGCACGGCCACGCTGACGGCCGGGTCGGAGTTGATCGAGTTGATGAACGACGGCGTGGCCTTGAACTCGGCATCGTCCGTCGGCGTGGTGCCGTACGGCGCATCGCCGTACACGGCGAGAGTGAACGCACCGGCGTCGGCCGGCGCGGCGGCCGAGGCGGGAAGTGCGGCGAATGCCGCCAGGGCGGCGGCGGCCCCCACGGCAAGCAGCGATCTACGCATCTGCAGGTCAGGTCCCCTCTGTCCGACCCCCGTCGGACCTAGCGGAGGAACGTAGTGCCCAAACCGCACCCCAGAGGGGGCCTCAACCTGTCCGCCAGTTGTACGAAAACACAACCGCTCAGCTCAGCGGCCTGATCGGGGCGTGCCAGGCCGGCACGCGAGCCGGTCGCCGGCTATGGCCAGGACGGGGTCGGTGGCGTGCTGTGGTGGGAGTGGTCTCGGTCACGCGTCCGCGTGGCAGCAGACCTCCAGTTCCATGCCGTCCGGGTCGCGGAAGAACAGGGACCACTCGGAGCCGAGGCGCTGGATCTCGCCGAGGTCGGCGCCCAGGTCGCGTAGCCGGTCCCGGGTCGCCTCCAGGGTCGCGAGAGAGTCGACGGCCAGGCCGTAGTGGTCGATCGGCCCCCGCCCGCCCGGGCGGCGCCGGTCCCAGGCGCCGTCCTCGGCCGCCGTCTCGAACACGTTGAGCGCCGCGCCTCCGCCGAGGTCGATGATCGTCATGCGGGGGTGGTCGTCCCGAGAGGCCATCTCGAACGTGATCGTCGCGCCGAAGGCCTCGACGTAGAACGTGATGAGCCGGTCCAGATCGGCCGTGATCGTGGCCACGTGGTTGAAGCCCGTCGTGATTGGCATTGCTCCCTCTCCCTGCCCGCCTACCGGCTGCCCGCCAGCCAGCCGTCCCAACCCGGCCGAAGCCTGCACCGAGCCGGCCGCGCTCGCGGGAAGCCGCTGCTGAGCCGCACGCTAGGACCTCAAGCCCAGTTCATGTCAACGGGATGGCCGGCGCGGCGCGGGGATAGCCGAGGAAGGCCTGCCGCAGATCCACCTGGTCGACGGCCGTCGGGCCGCTGAACCGTTTGACCAGCCGCGCGCGTCCGTCGGTGTCGCGGCCATGCACCCTCCCCAGCCGGATGATCTACTGCTGGGCGAACCGTAGAGGAGGAAGGATGTGAAGAGCGTGTGGATCCCGCCGTGGCGGGCCGCTGGCCGCGGCCGCCACCGGCGCGTGCGGATCCTTCGTGGCGGCCGCGTACTCTCGGGCCGATAGCAGGAGGCGAGACGGGGGCCTCCGCGATCGCGGGAGGCGCGCCGCGTGCCGCCGACACGTACTCCGCGCACCGAGCCCGCGCCGCTCGACCCGCCACGTCGACGTCCGCGCGCAGCTTTCCGCGGCCGCGAATCGCCCACCAGGAAGGCCGACACGCCCGTGCAACATCTCATCGCCGCTCACGGGGTCCTCGCGGTGTTCGCGTTGATGGCCCTCGAGTCGGCCTGTATCCCGATCCCCTCTGAAGTGATCATGCTGATCGGTGGTGCGCTGGCCGCCGGGGCGATCGGGGGCGCGCACCCGAACCTCGTCCTGGTCATCGTCGCCGGCGTGGTCGGCAACGTGGTGGGCAGCTACGCCGCCTGGGCGGTCGGCCGCTACGGCGGTCCGGCGGCGATTCGCCGCTTCGGTCGCTACGTCTTCCTGCGTGAGCACGATCTGGTGCGGGCGGAGCGGTGGTTCGAGCGGCGCGGCGCGGTCTCCGTGCTGGTCGGTCGGCTCCTGCCGGTCGTCCGGACCTTCATCTCCCTGCCGGCCGGCATCGCGGCGATGCCGCCGCTGCGCTTCGGGGTCTACACGACGATGGGCTGCATCCCGTGGACGGCCGCCCTGGGCATCGCCGGTTACGCCGTGGGCGACAACTGGGAGAAGATCGCCAACGGGTTCCACGGCCCCACCTACATCATCGTGGGGATCGTCGCCGTCATCCTGATCGTCCTCGCCGCTCGGCGCGTCAGAAGCCGCCGTACGGCCATCGCCGACGACCCCGCCCAGGACCGGATCGCCTGATCTACTCCGTCCGGCCGCCCGATGACGGCTGGCCGGGGTCCGCCGGGAGGGTCACGCCTCGGCTCCTGCCGCGGTCCCGGCGATCTGACCGGCGGCGAGCAGGGTGTCCAGCTTGGCGTAGCCCTGGTCCACGCCGACCTCCATCCCGCTGTGCAGGAAGGCGTCCCGGCCCTCGAAGCTGTCGCACAGCGACTGGGCGTGCAGCCGGGTGCGACCGTCGCCGAGGTCCTCGAAGGTGAGCGTCTCCAGCGCGACCGCGTCCGGCTCGCCCTCCCAGGTGAAGGTCTGCACGATCCGGTCCGGCCGGACCTCGTGGAAGCAGCCGTGGAAGCCGAACTCCAGGTCGTCCCGGGCGGCGACGTAGCGCCAGCTGCCCCCGGTGCGGGCGTCCCAGCGGTCCAGGGTGGTCGTCATCCCGTCCGGGCCTACCCAGCGGGCGAACAGCTCCGGGTCGGTGTGCGCCCGGAACAGCTGGGCGGGGGTGGCCGCGAAGTCCCGGGTGATGTGGATGATCGGGACCCTCGGGTCCGCCTCGATCGCCGCGGTCGCCGCGGTCGTCGTCGTGTCGTTCATGCCGTCTCCTCTCGCGCCGGGCGGTGCCCGGCCTCCTCGTCGTTCATCTCCGCCAGCACGGCATCCAGCCGCTTGTAGCGGGCCTCGGCCCGCTGCCGGTAGCGCTCGATCCACTTCGTCATCAGGTCGAAGACCTCCGCCTCCAGGTGCACCGAGCTGCGGTGCCCCTGCGCGCCGCGGCTGACCAGGCCGGCCTGCTCCAGCACCTTCACGTGCTTGGAGATGGCCTGCACGCTCACCCGGTACGGCGCCGCCAACTGCCCCACGGTGGCGTCGCCGTCGGTCAGCCGCGCCACCAGGTCGCGCCTGGTCGGGTCGGCCAGGGCCGCGAACAACTGCGACAGCGGGTCGCTCACCTTGACCTCCAGTTCTCAACCGCTTGGTTGATAACGTAGGTCGCCCGCGGGTAGATGTCAACCGATTGGTTGAGGATGACGTGCCGTAATCGGCTTGTAATTTCTCGCTTATCTGGTGTGCATGGCGGCTGGTGACCATCGACGGATGGTTGGCCTTGAGTTCCGGCTCCTCGGCCGCGTCGAGGTCTACCGGGACGGGCGGCCGGTGGATGTCGGCGGGCCCAAGCAGCGTGCCGTCCTCGCCTCCCTGCTGCTGCGGGGCGGCAGAGTGGTGTCGGTCGGGCAGCTCATCGACGATCTGTGGGCGGATCGTCCGCCGGCACGGGCGGCGGCCACGGTGCAGGTCTTCGTCTCCCAGCTGCGCCGGGCGCTCGAACCGGAGCGCTCACGCGGCGAGGCGGCGACCGTCCTGGTGACGGCGTCGCCCGGGTACCTGCTCGACGTCGAACCGCCCGCCGTGGACGCGCACGCGTTCATCGACCTGGTCGAACGCGGCCGGCGGGCGCTCGGCGGGGGAGACCCCGAACGGGCGGCGCGGCTGCTGCTGCGCGCCGAGGGAATGCTGCGCGGACCGGTGCTGGCCGATGTTCCGGCGACCCCGTTCGTCAACGCCGAGGCGGCCCGTCTGACGGAACTGCACCTGGGCGCGGTCGAGGACCGCATCGACGCCGAGCTCGCCCTGGGCCGGCACGCCGCCCTGGTCGCCGAGCTGGAGCAGGGGGTGCGACGGCATCCGCTGCGCGAACGGCTGCGGGCACAGCTGATGCTCGGGCTGTACCGGTGCGGACGGCAGGTGGACGCGCTGGCCGCCTACCGCGAGACCCGCCGGCTGCTGCACGGCGAGCTGGGCATCGAGCCGGGCGCGCGGCTGCGCGAGTTGGAACAGGCGGTGCTGCGGCAGGACCCTGCCCTCGCCTGGCAACGGCCGACGCCGACACCGTCGCGACCTGCCATGGCCGCCGGGACGGGTACGACGGGCGCTACGCCGGACCGCGACCCGCCAGCCGCGCGGGTGCTGCCCGCCGCCGAGACGGCGACCGCGGAGCGGTTGGGCAGGGTGCTCGTGGTCGATGACACCGGCATCAACCGCACGCTGCTGGCGACCGCGGTCACCAAGCTCGGATATGAGGCGGAGACCGCGCAGGACGGCCACCGGGCCCTGGAGATGCTGCGGGCGGCGCAGGACGGCCCGCGTGGGTTCGACATCGTGCTGCTGGACCTGCTCATGCCGGTGCTGGACGGGTACGCGACGCTCGCCGGGATCAAGGCGGACCCGCGCCTGGCCGACATCTCGGTGATCATGGTGTCGGCGGTGCCGGAGCTGGAGAGCGTGGTGCGCTGCATCGAACTGGGCGCGGTCGACTATCTGCCCAAGCCGTACAGCTCGACGATGCTCCGGGCCCGGCTGCGCGCGTCACTGCGGGCCAGACGGTCGGTCGTCGAGCGGGAGAGCGCGCTGCGCAGCGAGATCGCCACGCTGCGCGCGGAGGTCGCGCGGGCCCGCTCCGGCTCCGGACTCGACCGTCCGTGACGGGCCGGCCGTCTGTGCAGGGGCGGCCGATGTCGCTGCGCGGTCTGGTCCGCAGCGGGGTCGGTATCGGCGCCGTCCTGCTGGCCGCGATGTTGCTGGTCAGCCTGAAGGCCGAGAGCAGCACGCGGGGCGCGGCCGGGGCCGAGGCGCGACGGTCGCAGTCGTTGCGCCTGGCCTACGAGCTGCGGCAGACCTCCGACGACCTGACCCGGATGGCACGGACCTACGTGGTCACCGGCGAGGTCCGCTACCGCGGTTGGTTCCAGGAGATCCTGGCGATCCGCGACGGCACGGCGCCACGGCCCCGCGGCTACGACAACATCTACTGGGACGTCGTCACCGACACCGGCCGGCGGCCCACACCGTCCGGCCCGCCGGTCGCCTTCGCCACCCTGGCCGCCCGCGCCGGTTTCACCGATCGGGAACTGGACCTGCTCGGCACGGCGAAGGCGCGCTCGGACGCCCTCGCCGGCGTCGAGCAGCGAGCCTTCGCGCTGGCCGCGGCGGGCGGCACGGCGAACCGCCAGCGCGCGACGGACATGCTCTTCGACGCGTCCTACCTGCGGACCAAGGACGAGATCATGCAACCGATCGGGCAGGTGCTGACGCTCGTCGACACCCGCACGGCGCGGGAGACGGCCTCGGCCACCGACCAGGCACGGGCCTGGTCCGCGGGCGCGATCGGGGCGGCGCTGCTGCTCCTCGCGGGAATGGCGGTGTTCGCCGTGGTGACCCGCCGGGCGGTGCTGCGCCCGGTCGCCGAACTCGACGCCGCGACGGCCCGGATCGCCGCGGGGGCGGGCGACGTCCGGGCGCGCGTCGCCGGCGTCGACGAGCTGCGATCGCTGGCCCGGCGGTTCAACGAGATGACCGAGCGGGTCCAGGGCCGCTCCGCCGAGCTGCGGCTCCTGCACCGGGTCGCCGACGCGGCGCACCGTGCCACCGACCTCGCCACCGCCGCCGCCGACGTCGTCGACCTGATCCGCGCCCACACCGGCTGGCCCGTCGGCCGCACCTACCACCGCCACGGCGACCGCCTGGTAGCCCTGACGACCACCGCCGACCTCCGCGAGGACGTGACTCCGTCCGACCCGTCCTCGCCGGGGCCGGCGAGTCTGCCGGGCCGGGTGCTGGCGAGCGGGGAGGCCGTCTGGCTGCCTGATCTTTCCATCGAGCAGGGGACGATGCGCGGGCCGGGGGCCGGGATCGCCGTTCCGGTGCGGACCGGCCGAAGCGCGGACACACGCGAGCCCGAGGACGCGCAGGTGCGTGGGTCCGGCGGCGCCGACGTGGTCGCCGTGTTGGAGTTCCTCACCGTCGATCCGGTCGACCCGGACGAGGCCCTGCTGGCGCTCCTGTCGGATGTGGCCGGGCAGCTCGGCCAGGTCGCCGACCGGGTCCACACCGCCGACGCGCTGCGCGCCGCCGCGTCAGCCGCCCAGACCGCGAGCGAGGCCAAGAGCGCGTTCCTCGCCACCATGAGCCACGAGATCCGGACCCCGATGAACGCGGTCATCGGCATGTCGGGGCTGCTCCTGGACGGCCGTCTGGACGCCGCCGACCAGCGACATCTCACCGAGGTCGTGCACGACAGCGCCCACTCTCTGCTCCTGCTGATCAACGACATCCTCGACTTCTCCAAGATCGAGGCCGGCCATCTCCGCCTGGAGCGGGTCCCGTTCCACGTCGCCGAATGTGTCGAGGCCGCCCTCGACCTCGTCTCGGCCGACGCCGGCGCGAAGGACCTCGACCTCGTCTGCGCCGTCGAACCCGGCACGCCGCCAGCCATGGTCGGCGACCCGACGCGGATCCGGCAGATCCTGCTCAACCTGCTGAGCAACGCGGTGAAGTTCACTGAACGAGGCGAGATCACCGTCACCGTCGGCACATCGCCGTCCGGCACGGCCCCAGGTGCGGGCACCGGTCCAGGCACGGCCACGGCCATGGGCACGGACGCGCGGGCGGGCATGGGTCGGGGCGCCGGGGAGGGTACCCGAGAGTGGCGATTCACGGTGCGCGACACCGGTATCGGCATCCCGCCCGAACACCTGGAATCGATCTTCGACTCGTTCACGCAGGTCGACGCGTCCACCTCGCGGCGCCACGGCGGCACCGGCCTCGGCCTGGCCATCTGCCGCCGGCTGACCGCTCTCATGGGCGGCACGATCACCGCCGCCTCCCGACCCGGAGTCGGCACCACCATGACCGTCATCGTGCCGTCGCCGTCGGCCGCGTCGTCGACGGTGGCTCGGCGGGATCCTGTACCGGCCGACACCTCCGCTCTGGCCGGCGGGGAGGCGTTGCTGATGACTCCCGACTCCCGGACGCGCGCCCTGGTCGGGGAGTGGCTCGTCGGGTCATGGCGGATGCGGATCACGAACACGACGTCGATCGAGACCGTCCTGCGCTGGCTGCGCGCCGGCCGCCGCTACGACACGGTGATCCTCGACCATCGCCCCCCACACCTGGACGGCCTGACGCTGGCCTCGACCCTGCGCGACGATCCCGCCGGCACGCACGTGCCGATCGTGCTGCTGACCTCCTTCGCCCGCCTCCCCGGCCCTGACGCCCCGCCCGGCCTCACCGTCGTGACCCGCCCGCTCCGCCCAGCCCCCCTCTTCCGCGCGATGACCACGACCCAGGCCCCTCCCGTCGTAGCCGCCTCGCGGGCCACCCTCGACACCACCACGGCGAACGCCCAGGCAGCGAGCCCCGCGTCGGTCAGCCCCGCGTCGGTCAGCTCGGCGTCGGTCAGCTCGGCGTCGGCGAGCCCGGCGGCTGAGCGTGAGCCTCGGGAAAGGGCGACCGGCGGGGCCGAGGCGTTGCGGATACTGGTCGTCGACGATCACGCGGTGAACCAGCGGCTCGTACTTCTCCAGCTCGACAGGCTCGGTCATCGGGCCGATCTGGTGACGGGCGGAGCCGAGGCGGTCGCCGCGGTGTGGCGCGGGCGCTACGACGTCGTGCTCATGGACGTCCAGATGCCCGACCTCGACGGTCTGGCGGCGACTCGCCGGATTCGGGCCCACTTCGGCGGGTGCGGTCCCTGGATCATCGCGCTCACCGCGAATGCCCAGCCCGGCGCGCGGGAGGCGTGCCTCGCGGCGGGCATGGACGACTACCTCACCAAGCCTCTGGTCACCGCCGACCTCGTCGCCGCACTGGCCCGGGCGCGCCCGCGGGGTGGCCGATCCGTCCTGGATCCGGAGGCACTCGACCAGCTGCGCGAGCTCGTCGGCGGGAACGCGACCACCCTGTCCGGCCTCATCGCCGACTTCCTCGTCGACGCGCCGGTGCTGCTGGAGGCGCTGTCCGCGGCCCGCTCCGATCCGGGGCCGGCGCACCGTGCCGCGCACACCCTGAAGGGGCTCGGCGCCACCTTCGGTGCCACCGACCTGGTCCTGCTGTGCCAGCAGGCCGAGGCAGGCGCAGCTCTCGGCCGCGCCGGCGAGGTCGGTTCGACGGCGCGTGGCCACGGAGTCGCCGGCAGGATGAGTTCTGGGCCGCGCGACCTCATCGCCGCCATCGTCACCGAACATGAGCGCGTCGCGGTGGCCCTACGCGCCCTCGGATAGTCCGCGCGGGATCCCTCCCGGCCGCCCACGATTCACGTCCGACGGCCCGACGCGGGCTCGGACCCGGCTCTGGGCTCGGACCCGCTCGGATCCGGTTCTGGTGGGGGACGGGCGGCACTTGGCCGGTGCTTGGTGGTTGCTTAGCAGGCGGATGTTGGCTGCTCGGCAGGGGTCAGCGTTGCCCCCGTCGCCTGCCCGTCCGGGGCGCCGCCGGTGTCGGCGGCGGCCCGCTGGCGCGCCGGCGGACTCGGACCCGCGCCCGCAGAAAGGCAGCCCGCGATGAGCACGGTCAGCCCCCCACACGATCCCACCGCCCTTCAACCCGGCTCCGACGCCGGCTCCCCGCCCGCGGCCGGCTCCCCGCCCGCGGCCGGCTCCCCGCCCGGGGCCGGGTCCGCGAAGGAGACGCTGGAGGACTACACGCTCCGGTTCGCGCCGCGCAGTTACCGGCGGTGGGGCACGGGTATGGTCGCGATCTCGGCGCTCGGCGGCATCGCCTATCTCGCGGACTTCGCCATCGGGGCGAACATCGGAATCTCCTACGGCACGACGAACGCCCTGTGGGGCATCGCCGTCTTCGCCGTCGTCATCTTCCTGACCGGTTTCCCGCTGGCCTACTACGCGGCCCGTTACAACCTGGACCTCGACCTGATCACCCGGGGTAGCGGCTTCGGCTACTACGGCTCGGTCGTCTCGAACGTGATCTTCGCGTCGTTCACGTTCATCTTCTTCGCGCTCGAGGGATCGATCATGGCGCAGGGCCTGAAACTGGGCCTGCACATTCCCCTGTGGGTCGGCTACGCGACGTCCACGCTCGTCATCTTCCCGCTCGTGGTCTACGGCATGAAGCTGCTCTCGACGCTGCAGCTGTGGACGACGCCGCTGTGGCTGGTGCTGATGGTGCTGCCGTTCGCCTACCTGCTGATCCGCCACCCCGGCTCGGTGAACACGTTCTTCGACTACGGCGGCCAGGACGGCAAGGGCGGATTCGACCTCGGCTCGGTGTTCCTCGCCGCCGGCGTCTGCCTGTCGCTGATCGCCCAGATCGCCGAGCAGATCGACTATCTGCGCTTCATGCCGCCGCGCACGCCGGAGAACTCGCGCCGCTGGTGGACCGCGATGGTGCTGGCCGGGCCGGGCTGGGTGTTCTTCGGCGCCATCAAGCAGATCATCGGCATGTTCCTGGCCGTCTACATCATCGCGAACGTCGCGGACGGCGCGGGCGTGGCCAACCAGCCGGTGCACCAGTTCCTGGAGATCTACCAGGACCTGCTGCCGCACTGGGCGGCGCTGGCCCTCGCCGTCGCGCTCGTCGTCATCAGCCAGATCAAAATCAACGTGACGAACGCGTACTCCGGCTCGCTCGCCTGGACGAACTCGTTCACCCGCGTCACGAAGACCTACCCCGGACGGCTCGTCTTCCTCGGCTTCAACCTGCTCGTCGCCGTGATCCTGATGGAGGCTGACATGTTCAGCTTTCTGAACACGATCCTCGCCTTCTACGCCAACTGTGGCATGGCCTGGGTGGTGGCCGTCGCCTCCGACATCGTGTTCAACAAGTACCTGCTGAAGATCTCGCCGCGCCAGCCCGAGTTCCGCCGCGGGATGCTCTACGCCGTCAACCCGGTCGGCTTCGGCGCGATGCTGCTGGCCGCCGGTATCTCCATCATCGACTTCTACGGCGGCCTGGGCTCCGGCCTGAAGCCGTATTCGCCGCTGGTGGCGATCGTCCTCGCCCTCGTCCTGCCGCCGATCCTGGCCGTCGCCACCAAGGGGAAGTACTACCTGCGGCGCACGGACGACGGCATCGACCTGCCGATGTACGACGAGCACGGAAACCCGTCGGGCGAAACCCTCACCTGCCACATCTGCCAGCAGGACTACGAGCGCCCCGACATGGTGAAGTGCGAGACCCACGACGCCTACATCTGCTCCCTGGACCTCTCCACCGACAAGCGCGGCGACCACGTCCTGCCCGCCCAGGCCTGACGCCCCGTCGAGCCGACGCCCGACGGCCGACCCGGCCATCCTCAGCGAGGACGCCGGGTCGGCCACCGGCATCGCGTCACAACAGCGACCGCAGCTCTTCGACAGTCATGCCGGCAATGGACAGGATGTTGCGAAGAGTCCCCTTGGGAAGATCCTTACCCGCGTGAACGGGCACGACTACGGTCCTGCCGTCCGGGTGGCGCAGGACGTGGTGACTTCCACTGATGCGCGCCACGGTGAAGTCAGCTCGCTCAAACGCGGCAACGACCTTCGCACCTGGTACTGACGGGATGCCTGGCGGCATCAGGCGACATTGAGGGTAAGCGTCAGTTCATCGGGTGGGCCGACCTCTGCCAGCAGCACCTCCAAGGCTGCGCGCAGGTCCTCGAGGGCCGCTTCCCGGGTCGGGCCGTCGCCGACCGCCCCAACATCTGGGCGGAGTTGAGCCGAAGCGCACCAGACGCCGTCTTCGTCCTGCTCGATGGCGTAGGGCACGTGAACAACACGGGTCACGTCCACAATCCTCGCACACTTGCGGACCGACGCCGTGTCCGTAGGTAGGCCCGGCGCCATCGGCGCTGGCTCACTGACCCAGCAGCCTCTGTACCGGCTTCCCTGGCCTTCGCCCTCGTGCCCTGTCAGGCAGGATGGAGGTATGGCTGGGGGCGGGACGGCGCTGTTCGACACGGCTGTCGGCAGGTGTGGGGTTGCCTGGGGCGCTGACGGTCTGGTCGCTGTCGCGTTGCCGGCTGGGACCGACGCGGCGACTCTGGCGCTTCTTCGTCGGGACGTCGTCGCGGCGTCGCCGGGCACCGGGCCGGCCGACGCATCGTGCGATGGGGCGTCAGGCGATGGGGCTGCGGGCGCGGCGGGCGGTCCGCCGGCAGAGGTGGCGGAGGCGATCGCCAGAATGATCGGGCTGCTGGACGGCGTCCCGGATGATCTGGCTGATGTGCGCGTTGACCTGACGGGCGTGCCCGCGTTTCACCGACGGGTGTACGAGGTGGCTCGCGCGATCCCGCCGGGGCGGACGCTCACCTACGGGGAGGTCGCGGCCCAGCTCGGGATACCCGGCGCGGCCCAGGCCGTGGGGCGGGCGCTGGGGCGCAATCCGGTGCCGATCGTCGTCCCGTGTCACCGGGTACTGGCCGCCGGTGGGGCGATGGGCGGCTTCTCGGCGCCGGGCGGAATCGGGACGAAACGGCGGATGCTTGTCATCGAGGGCGCCATGACTCCCGCGCCTCCCACCCTCTTCTGACACCCGCGCCACCCGTGCGAGGACGGGCGGGCGGCCCAGGAGCGGCGTCGTCAGTGGCCGAGGACGCGGCGGAGGATCCGGTCGGTGCGCTGCCAGGCTTCGGGCGACACGGCGCCGAGCCGGCGCGACAGGCCTGACGCAGGCATCCACCCGACGAGTTCGGGCAGCACCGTCCCCGGCACCGGGAGGGTGATCCCGACGTCGGCGGCGTAGTCGTCGAACGGCAGCGGCTCGCCTGGCACGACCGGGCAGACCACGACCCGGCCGGTGTTCGCGTCGTTGTACATGTCGGCGGACACGATCAGCGCGTGCGCGGGAGCGTCAGCCCGCGCCCACACCTCACCCTGCCGCACGGCGCCGCAGTGCCTCGAGGTGGACGAACTCGTCGCCCAGGTACTCGGCGGTGATACCGAGAGCGGCGTTGCGTTCCTGCTGGCGGGCGAACCGCCGCGTCCACACCGCTTCGGACAGCGTCCGGTCGACCCAGGCGGACAGGGTCAACCCGGCCGCGGCGGCCTCGGCCCGCGCCGCCTCCAGCGTCTCCGCCCGCACCGACACGCTCATACTCGGCATAGGACGGATCATAGGACGTGGCCTCACACGAGTGCCAGGCTCACTGCACCTGGGGCACCTGGGGCACCTGGGGCACCTGGGGCACCTGGCACCTGGCAGCGGGCGACGTGCTGGGCCTGGCAGGTGGGAGTGCGCGGGGGCGGAGGCGTCGCGGCGAGGGTTGGGCCGTTGCCGGCGGGCTGGTTCTGCCACGTAAAGTGGTGGGCTGCCGGCTTTGGGTGGCATCGGGGGGTTGGGTGGCGGGTGCGCGGGGGGACGGTCCAAACCAGTGGCCGCCGATGCGGACGCCGTCGGGGATCCCCTACGGCTCTCTGCATGCCTCGGAGTGTCAGCAGGCCTACAGCATCGCCTTTGCCTACGCGATCGCGGCGGCGGCGCGTTGCACGATCTCCGAGCCGCGTTCGGACGTCGAGACGATCGACTACACGGTGCGGCAGGCGCAGAACCATCGGCGCTACAGCTCGGCGGTCGTGGACGTGCAGATGAAGTGCACCACCCAGGACGTCCTGCGGGACGACGGCGTGCACTGGTCGCTGAAGCGAGCGCACTATGACGGGCTGCGCGACCCGGACACCTATCACCGGAAGATCCTCGTCGTCCTGGTCGTCCCGCCCGACGTCACCACCTGGCTCGACACCGAGCCGGATCGGATGATCCTGCGGGGGCGGGCCTTCTGGACCTGCCTGGAGGGGGAGGGGCCGGCGGCGGGTTCGTCGAAGACGGTCCTTCTCCCGCGCCGGAACACCTACAATGTGGAACAGCTCCTCGGAATTCTGCAGCGCATTGGGGACGGAGGTAGGCCATGAGTATCGAGACGCAGCCTGCCCGGAACCTGACCTCCCCGGACGTCGAGCCGGGCGAGATCGAGTCTTTTTTGCGGACACGTGGGTGGCGGCGGGTCGATTATCGTCCGACCGTGAGCGCGGTCTGGGAGAACGCGCCGCTGGATGCCAGTCTGATGGTCCCTTACAACCGGCGGTATCGGGATTTCGTTCCGCGTCTGCAGGACGCGTTGAACACGATATCGCTGGTGTACGACATCGAGCAGGACGCGCTGCCGTTCCGCATAGCGAGTGCCGTCAACGACATCGTGCTGCTGCGGGCCGACCAGATCAGGGCTGGCGATTCCATCCCGCTGGGGGAGGCGCAGGTCCTGCTGGACGGGATGTCGCGCCTCATGCTGGTCGCCGCGTGTAGTGCGATCCGACCGCGCCCGTCGAATCCGGGGAAAAGGCCCACGCTGGCAACGGACTTCGTCGCCAACGACCTGCGGCTGGGGCATACGATCCGCGGAAGTTTCGTACTGCCCATTTTCGTGCATCTCGACGAAGCCGACGACGGTGACCACAACGTGCCGTCGGCGATGAACGGTAAGGCTCCTTTCAACGCGGAGAAGACCGGTCCGGCGAACCGGCCGGTGGCCTTCTCCCGCGTCGTGGTGGAAACGCTGGCGAGCGGGCTGGCCGCGACCCGCGAACTTCTCGATCCGCAGGGAACCATGTCGCTGGACGATGCGGTGGAACGCGGAGCCAGCGCGGAGATGGTCGAATCCGTCGGTGCCATGGGGCGGCAGAAGGGCGTGCGGTCTCTCGACCTGTCGTTCGTCTTCTCGGAATCACTGCCCCGCAGCCCCGGGACTCCCGACCGGGTGGAGCTTCCCCGGCCGGGCCGCGAGCAGGTCGAGAGGGTCGTCCGTTCGCTACGGCAGCGCCCCACCGAATCGCACATCGATATCGTCGGCCACGTCACCCGGCTCGAGCGGGCCGAGGACGACGATGGCGGGGTCGTCCTCATCGACGGGAACGTCGGTCGAGTGCGGCGCCGGGTGCGCCTGGAGCTGTCCGGAGATGCCTATCGGCTCGCCATCCGCGCCCACGAGCAGCGCAGGCCCGTGGTGGCCACCGGCGAACTCACCCTCCTCGGACGTTCCTGGCACCTCACCGGCGACCCGCAGATCCACTTCTCCAGCTAGGACCGCGGTGGTGGAGGCCGGCGGCGCGGTCCATCGGGCTCGTCGTTCGCGGAGCGTGGCATGGCTGACCATCGCGACCAGAAGGGCGAGAAGGAGGGCGGACGACCCAGCGGTGCCGAGGGCGAGCCCGCCCTTGGCGACGGGTTTGGTCAGAAAGTCTCCGACGGTGGCGCCGAGGGGACGGGTCAGGACGAAAGCCAGCCAGAACAGCGCCACGTTCGACACCGCCGGCACGGCGCGCAGCGCGAGGAGCAGCGCGAGCAGGCCGGTGATGAGCAGGGCGCTCGCGGCGTAGCCGAGGCCCGAGCTGTCCGACAGAAAGTCGCCCATCGAGGTGCCCAGCGTGTTCGACACCAGGATCGCCGCCCAGAACAGGCATTCGCCGCGGAACGTGTCGATGCGGCGGATCGAGAAGGTCAGGCCGGTGAGCTTCCAGACGGCGAAGACAGCCAGCAGCAGGGCGACAAGCATCGCCGCGCCGGCGGGATATCCGAGACCAAGGCCCTGCGGACCCCATCCCAGCGACCGAGCACTCCTGTCGAGATATCTCGCGCTGGAGTCGCGGTTCATGAAGTCGGACATCGTCGTGCCGGCCATGCTGGTGGACAGAATGACCGTCCAGTAGCGGAACGGGTGATAGCGACGGGAAATCAGCTGGGCGGCCAAGGTCATCACGAACAGCGCAAAAAGGGCGGCGGTCGTAAGAAAGTACCCGAGTCCCAGCGTCTGCGCGAAGAGATCGCCGGCGGTCTCGCCGAGTGTCGTCGCGGCGACCTTCATGACCCAGAACGCGGCGGTGACATGCGGAAGCCTCCCGTCTCCCGAACTCGTCCGGATTTCGGAGCGCAGGCGGCCCGCGGCTACCGTAACCGTCATATGAACCATTCTCCTGTGAATGTGACGCGGGAGGGCGGATGTGTGCCGGGCTGTCCGTTCCGTGTCGTTGCCGCACCGTGATCAGATGTCGGGGTGACCTTAGGAGAAGGCAAATGTGGAAACGATGTGAAGGCGAATTCTTCGTAGTGGTCTCGATGTGCGTGCGGGCCGTCTCCGTGCGGCGGGAATCACCGGTGCGCGCCGCGCCGCGCCGCGCGGCGGGGGGCGTGGGGCCTGACGCCGCTGGCCGCGCTGACCCTGTTCCCCCGGCACGCTGTGGCGGCGCCGGTCGAGGCGGTCGGAGGTCGGCGCCTGACCGCGCGATCGGGGCGCGCACGGCCGCCGGTGAACCGGTGTCGGGAATCGGACACCTGTCGACGCGCCGTTGCGGCGCAACCCGGCCCGGTGGCGGCACGTCCTCCTGTCGAGGGGCGGTGCGCCGTCCGACCCAACTGGTCCTGCCGGAGGCGTCGTGGACTCGTACGCAGGCGCGGTCGGGCAGGTGCCCGACCAGGACGAGGCGCCCGGCGCGGCGGTGAGCCTGCCGGGACGGCCGCTGCGTCCGACCGACCCACCCGCGCTCGGCGAGTACGAGCTGCTGGCCAGGCTCGGCGAGGGCGGGATGGGCACCGTCTACCTCGGCCGGGCGCCAGGTGCGTCCGGTGCGCCCGACGCGGCGGGCCGGCTGGTCGCGGTGAAGGTGGTCCGGCCGGAGCTCGCCGACGATCCGGAGTACCGGGCCCGGTTCCGGCGGGAGGCGCAGATCGCCCGCCGGGTCGCCCGGTTCTGCACGGCCGAGGTGCTGGCCGTCGCCGAGACGCCGGACGGCGCGCCCTACCTGGTCACCGAGTTCATCGCCGGGCAGACCCTGGCCGACGCGGTGGCCGGGAACGGCCCGCTCGCCTCCGCGGACGTCGAGCGGGTCGCGGTGAGCGTCGCGGCGGCGCTGACCGCGATCCACGGCGCCGGCCTGGTCCATCGTGATCTCAAGCCGTCGAACGTGCTGCTCTCGCCGCTCGGCCCGCGCGTCATCGACTTCGGCATCGCCTGGGCGTCGGACAGCTCCACCATCACCCGGGGCAGGTCGGTGGGCACACCGGCGTTCATGGCGCCGGAGCAGGCCAGGGAGGCGCCCGTCTCGTCGGCGACGGACGTGTTCGCCTGGGGCGGCCTCATCGTCTTCGCCAGCACCGGCCGCCCGCCGTTCGGCACCGGATCGGTGCCGTCGCTGCTGTACCGCATTGCCACCACGGACGTCGTGCTGGACGGTCTGGATCCCGCACTCGCCGCGATCGTCCGTGACGCGATGCGCCGCGATCCGGCCGAGCGGCCGACGGCGGAGGAGATCCTCAACCGGATGATCCGCCTCGGCGTGCGGGTCGACGCGACACCCATCGCACCCATCGCACCCATCGCCAACGTCGAGTCCGTCGCGACCGGGGCACGGTCGGCACCGGCGGCAGGCGCCGAGGACGCGCCTGCCGCCACGAAGGCTCGGGACGAGGTCCGCGCGGAGCTCGCGGCCGCTCCGACGGAGCTCGCGGCCGCTCCGACGGAGCTCGCGGCTGCTCCGACGGGGCGGGCGCGCGGGCGGCGCGGGACGTTGCTGGTCGCGATCACCGCGTTGAGCGTCCTGCTCGCGGGTGGTGCCGTCGCGTTCGCGGTGCGCGGCGCGCTCGGCGATCGGGCCACCGGCACCGGTGGCCCGCAGACCCTCACCGTCCCGGTCGGTCTGATCGGCCTGCGCGTCGACGACGCCGAGGCACGGCTGCGGACTGCCGGTTTCGCGCACGTCGGGCGGGTGACGAAGCCGGACGGCACGGCGCCGGCGGGCACGGTTGTCGACGTCAATCCGGCGAGCGGCAGCGACATCGCCCGTTCGACGAAGGTCGTGCTGACGGTGTCGGCCGGGCGCGGGGACATCGTCGGGCAGGGCGAGGTCGGGCCGACCGCGGGGGCGTCCGGTGGCACCACCACGACGGCCTCGGGCTCGGCGTCGGGTTCAGGGCCGGGATCGGGGTCGACGGCGTCCGTGGTGCCGGACGTCGTCGGCCAGCCATCCCAGCAGGCGTTGCGGATCCTGGCCGGCGCCGGCTTCACCCAGGTGACGGTTACCCGCGCTGTTGACGACCGCGCCGCCGAGGACACGGTGCTGAGCTCGGATCCGGCCGCCGGGACGAAGGCCGATCCGAGCGCCCTGGTCCGGCTCACCGTGTCCAGCGGAGCCGGGCACACCACCGTCGCCGACGTGGTGGGCCGCGGCGAGGCGGACGCCCGGTCGGCGCTGACGTCCGCCGGGCTGGAGGTGGTCGTGCGCGTCCAGCGAGGCCCGTCGACCGTCGGCCCGGGCCTGGTGGAGAAGGTCGATCCGGCCGCGGGCACGCAGGTCGCCTTCCGGACGACGGTGACCATCACCGTGGTCAGCGCCCAGGTCAGCGTGCCCGACGTGGTGGGCCAGGCCCGCGCGGACGCGGAGAACACGCTGCGCGGCTACGGCCTCGACGTCGTCGTGCAGCGGCAGACCAGCGAGCGGCCGGCGGGCACCGTCCTCGCGCAGTCGCCGGCGGCGGGCACGGTTCGCCGCGGCACCACCGTGACGATCACGGTCGCGATGGCACCGACGAGCGGCAGCAGTGAACCGCCGCCGGTGTCACCGCCGCCACCCTCGTCCGCGGGCGCGGCCTGACCCTCGGGTCGGCCTGACCCTCGGGTCGGCCTCGCTGCCCGGCACGGACCGATGCCGCCGGGGTTTCCGGCTGGCGGCGTCGGTCCAGGTGTGCATGGACGGTGATCAGTCCCCGTACGGGCGCAGCGTCGGGCGGGGCGGCTGCAGCAGCCGGTGCACGGTGAGGCGGTTGGACGTCGCGACGATGCCGGGCGGCGGCTGCGTGTCGCTGTAGTTCCCGATGTAGGCGATGAACGTCGTGTTGCCGAACGGCAGGTTCACCCTGGCGGTGCAGGTGGTGCCGTCGCCACAGGACGTCACCAGCGCGCCGGTCCGCCGGTTGAAGATCTCGATGAAGTAGGGCGTGGGCCCGACGTTGACCGAGGACGTGGCGGTGATCCTCGCCGTGGGCGAGGTGAAGTCGCGCGGCGCGACGCTGAGCGACAGGTGGTACTCCGGCGACCAGGTGACGGAGACGGTCGGCGATGTCCCGACCGCGCCATGGGGTGGGATCGCCGTGCTGAGCCGGGCGACGTAGGCGACGTAGGTGTGCGTCGTCGGCGTCGGCTGCGTGACGGAGGCCGTGCAGACAGTTCCGGAGCCGCAGCGGGTCACGTAGGTGTGGGCGCTGGTGTCGACGATGCTGATCCAGTAGGGGGTCGGGCCGACGTCCACGTGGGACCGGGCGGTCAGGGTGGAGTCCTGCGTCGACCTTGGCGATCCCGGGTCGGCGGACAGCGTGACTCGGTAGTCGAGGTCCGGTTCGACGCGCGCCCGGGACTTCGCGGTGACAAGGGACGCCGGCGGGGGGGCCAGGGTCGTCGTCGACGATGACGGCGGCGGCGGAGGCACCGCCTTGACCGTCGATGGGGACGCCTGGGCCGCGTACACGCAGGAGAAGAACGCGCCGAGAACGACGCCGACTGCAAGGAACAGCCGTGCGGCGGTTCGAGTGATATTCATGGCTGGATGATGAATCCCGCGCGGGCGTTCCCCGGTCCGCTTTCCGATGCGCCCAGCCTTACGCGTATTCCGTTAACTGTTCCCGATCCGAGCCATGGCAGCGAAAGCGGATGATGCCTCGCCTGTCGGCCGGGAGAAAACCAGGAAAAAATGGCGCACATCGCGCGCGCCCGGCTCACGTCGATGATCTTGTCGGACGTTGCGTGTGGCACCTGTCCTGTCGCGGACACCTCGCCCGAGGCGCCGCGTGGGTGGAAGCCCACGCGGCGCCGTGGAGTCGAGGCCGTCGAGGTGGTCGAGGTGGTCGAGGTGGTCGGATCAGTCGGGGAGGCGGTCGAGGATCCAGGTGCCGATCTCCTCGGTGAGGGCGCTGTGCGGGGTCCCGCTGGACGAGGTGAGGAAGTCGTCGAGCGCGCTCTCGTCCGGAGACAGCTGGTTGATGTTGACGTAGAGGTCGTCGTTGGTCTCGATGCCGCGGACGGCGACGGCGCTGACCGACGGCACGAAACAGATCGAGCGGTGGGAGACGTCGACGTTCTCGCCGGCCTCCTTCAGGGTGTCGGCGAGAATGCCGAACGACTCGAGGGTGCCGCCGGGGGCGCCGTCGAGGTCGGGGAAGTCGTTGGTGCGGACGGTGACGTTCCCGAGCAGGCCCTTGATCTCGGCGACGATGCGGTCACGGCCGCCGGCCTGGGTGAACAGCTGGGTTCCGGTCAGGAACGGGCCGTTGCTGCGCAGCGCCTCGACACCGGGCGGGACGCCGTTGCGGCGGCCGTCCCCAACGCCGTTGGCGACGCCGAGCAGGCGCGGGATCCGCGGCCAGTCATCGATCTGGCGCAGCTGGTCGAGGAACTCGGTGCGCAGCGGGTCCTCGGCGGGCGTGGCCGTCGGAGTCTCGATGTGGCGCCACAGCAGCTGGCGGGCGGCCGGGCTGTTGATGAGCTGGGACAGGGCGGCGTTCACCGGGGCGAGGTGGTGGGCGATCGCCTGCAGCGCGATCGGGATCGACGCGCCCCGGTGCGGGCTGTCGACGGAGAGGTACACCCCGACCTGGTGATCCATCCGCTGCATTTCCATCCGGGCCAGCGCGTAGCGGGTGACGATGCCACCCATGCTGAAGCCGCCGACCGCCAGCCGGTTGCCGCCGAGGCGCTCCGCGACGGCCCGGTGGATCGCGGCCGTCGCCGTCCTCGCGTTGTCCAGGATGGACGCGGAACGCTCGTCGAACCCGATCAGGACCAGGTCGCGGCCCCGCTCGCGCAGCCGGGTGGCGAACCGGTGCGGCTCGCCGTCGACGTGCTCCCAGGAGGCGTCGAAGTTCGTCGGACCGAGGTTGAAGCCGTCCGCGAGCAGCACCGGGCGGACCAGGCCCCGGTTGCCCTGGCCGTAGTAGACCCGTGCCGTGCCGCCCGGAAGCGACCATTCGCCGTCCGCTGGCGGTGCCTGCCGCGCCGGCTCCTCGCCGGCCGCGGTGACCAGCCCGATCGGCTTGATCGCCCGCCGGATGCGCTCGAGATCCTGGTTCGCCATCCCGTGTCCTCTCTCCGCTCGCGAATGATTACGGAGCGAAGTATCTCGGCTGCGGACCGTGCTGTCCGGGCGACGACTCGCGGGGCCGCGTGTCGTCCCACCTCAAGATCGACACCTGTCGAGTCGGGATCGAAATATGATGCTCGTCACCCTCTCGCGTCGGCTGTGTCGGTCGCTCATCGGCTGGTGACCGGATGTCCCGGTGGCGTGGGCGGTGGTGTCGGCGGGGCGGGTTGCCTGGCGCGGCTCCCGCCCGCGGTCCCGCGGGACGGTGCGGCCTCGCCGCTGTGGCAACCGTTCGAGGTCGACGGGTGACCACGACGTCAGCATGGTCCGCAGGCGCACGACTACCGCCCGGCCTGGCGCCGTGCTTCCCGGCACGCCCCGAGGCCCTGCCGGTCGATCGTTCGCCGCGTCGTCCGCGCCGTGGCACGACAGGTGGTGATGGCCGAACCGCGGGATGCGCGCGCCTGTTCGCCCCGTCGTCGGAGGCAGACTGTCGGTGGCGGTTGATAGGACGTTTCCGACGAAGTCCCCCTGAAGGGAACCGGATGACGATCAACGAGCATCTCAGGGAGCTGGCCGGGCGGCCGGTGGTCGAGTTCCAGCACGGGCGTGCGGGGAAGCCGGGCGGCGAGGTGGCCTGGCGCATCGCGGCCTCGTTCGACGGGCCCGTGTTCGAGGAGGTCCTGCGGGCGTTTCTCGACGAGGTCGCCACGGCCGGGGTGACCCATCTGGTCGTCGGCTACTGGGGCGCCTCTTACGACACGCACGGCGCCGTCGACCCGGTGGGGCTGCTGGTGGAGGCGGCCGGCCGGCTGCCCGGGCTTCGCGCGCTGTTCCTCGGCGACATCGTGATGGAGGAGGCGGAGATCTCCTGGATCGAACACGCGGACGTCAGCCGCCTGTTCGACGCGTTCCCCCACCTGGAGCACCTGGAGGTGCGCGGCAGCAACGGCCTGCGGCTGCGCCCGGTGCGCAGCCGCGTCCTGCGGACGCTGCGGTTCGAGTCCGGTGGCCTGCCCGCGGCGGTGGTGCGGGCGGTGGGCGACAGCGATCTCCCCGCGCTGGAGCACCTCGATCTGTGGCTGGGCACCGACGAGTACGGCGGCGACACGACGGAGGCCGACCTGGCCGGCATCCTGGGCGGCGAGCGGCTGCCCGCGCTGCGGCACCTCGGGCTGGAGGACGCCGAGATCGCCGACGCGGTCGCCGGGGCGCTCGCGGGGGCGCCGATCGTCGCCCGGCTGGAGTCACTCAGCCTGGCCATGGGAGCGCTCACCGACGACGGCGCTGCGGCCCTGCTGTCCGGTCAGCCGCTCGCCCACCTCCGGCGACTCGACCTGCACCACCACTACCTGACCGACGCCGGGATGAACAGGCTGCGCATCGCCCTGCCCGGCGTCAGCGTCAACCTCGACGAACAGGAGAGCCCGGACGACGAGTACCGCTACGTCGCGGTCTCGGAATAGCAGCGTGATGGTCACCGTGATCGGGTCGCCCGGAGACCGGCGCGTCGCGATGTTCGCCGCCGCGTGCCGTGCGGGCGGCCTGGACGAGCCACATGTCGTCCCGTGGGCGCGCGTGCTGGGCGCCACCGGCCCTGGCGGCGGTGGCCCTGGCGGCGGTGGCAGCGGCGGCGGGCTGGGGATCGTGCCCGGCGCGCCGCTGCGGATCGACTCGCCGGGCGACGACGCCGAGGTCGACGCGCTGCTGCGGGGGCCCGGCGATCCGGCGCGGGTCGGTGGCGGCGCGCGGTGGTACGCCACCTTCACCGCGGCGCTTGCGCGCATCGCCGCCGCGGGCGCGGCCGTCGGCGCGCGGCCGCTCGGTGACGTGGACGAGATCGCCGTGCTGTGCGACAAACGGCGCTGCCACGCCCGGCTGCACGCGGCGGGCGTCCCCGTCCCCGAGGCGCTGGGGCCCGTCGGTGACTATGCCGAGCTGCGCGCGCGGATGGCGGCGGCGGGCCTGCACCAGGTGTTCGTCAAGCCGGCGCACGGATCGTCCGCCGCCGGCGTCGTCGCGCTGCGGGCGGCGCCCGGCGGGCGGGTCAGGGCCGTCACCTCCGCTGCGCCGGCGGGCGAGGGCGCCGGGTACGTCAACGCGCTGCGGGTGCGGGCCTACGACGCGGAGCCCGAGGTGGCCGCCCTGATCGACGCGCTGGCGCCGGACGGGCTGCACGTCGAGCGGTGGCGGCCCAAGGCGGCCCTGGACGGCCGCGTCCTCGACCTGCGGGTGGTGGTGATCGCCGGCGAGCCGACCCACGTGGTCGTCCGGACCAGCGGCACCCCGATGACGAACCTGCACCTCGGGGGTGCCCGCGGCTCGGTGCCCGCGGTGCGCGAGGCGCTCGGCCCGGTCGGGTGGCACCGGGCGCTGGAGACGTGCGCGCGGGCGGCGGCCTGCTTCCCGGGCAGCCTGATGGTCGGCGTCGACCTGCTCGTCGAGCTCGGCTGGCGCCGCGTCGCGGTCGGTGAGGTCAATGCCTTCGGTGATCTGCTGCCTGGGATCACCGGGCTGACCGGCACCTGGGCGGAGGGGCTCGACGCCTACGCCGCCCAGGTCCGCGCCATGCTCGCGGCGCACCTGGCTGGAGCCGCCTCGTGAGTCGGGACATGAACGAGGTCGTCGGCAGTCACGACCTGCTGCTGATCACCCTGGACACGCTGCGCTACGACGTCGCGGCCGAACTCGCGGCCGCCGGGCAGACGCCGACGCTGTGCGGCCTGCTGCCCGGCGGCCGCTGGGAGCGCCGCCACACCCCGGGCAGCTTCACCTACGCGGCGCACACCGCGATGCTCGCCGGCTTCCTGCCGACGCCGGCCAACCCCGGCCCGCATCCGCGCCTGTTCGCCGGCAGCTTCCCCGGTAGCGCGACCACCGCCCCCGGCACCTGGACGTTCGACGCCGCCGACCTCCCGTCCGGGCTCGCGGCCAGCGGCTATCACACGGTCTGCGTCGGTGGTGTCGGCTTCTTCAACCGGCTCACGCCGATCGGCTCCGCGCTGCCGGGCCTGTTCGCCGAGAGTCACTGGGAGACCCGGTTCGGCGTCACCGACCCCGGCTCGCTGGACCACCAGATCGACCGGATCGCCGAGGTGCTGGACCGGCAGCCACCCGACCAGCGGCTCTTCCTGCTGCTCAACGTCGCCGCGCTGCACCAGCCCAACTGGTTCTACCTGGACGGCGCCACCCGCGAGCACGGCGACACCCGCGCGTCCCACGCCGCCGCGCTGCGCCACGTCGATCGGGCGCTCGGCCGGCTGTTCGCGCTGATGCGCCGTCCGTCTTTCGTGATCGTCTGCTCGGACCACGGCACCGCCTACGGCGAGGACGGCCACACCGGCCATCGCCTCGGCCACGAGGTCGTCTGGACCGTCCCGTACGGCGAGTTCGTGCTGTCATGATCGACGATGGCGGCACGTACCCGCGGGGCGACAGTCCCTACCAGCAGTACGTCTACGCGTACCCGCACAAGACGGCCTACCGCCCGCTCACACCCGCGCCCCGCCTGCACGACGTGTGGGCCGGCGAGGACCGGTCCGCGCTCGCCCTCTACCTGCACATCCCGTTCTGCGAGATGCGCTGCGGCTTCTGCAACCTGTTCACCCGCACGGGCGCGCCCGCCGGCCTCACCGGCGCCTACCTGGACGCGCTGGAACGCCAGGCCACGCGCGTCGCCGACGCGCTGGGGGAGGCCACCTTCGCCACGGCGGCCTTCGGCGGCGGCACGCCGACCTACCTGACCGCGGGCGAGCTGGACCGCCTCTGCGACATCGGCGCCCGCTTCGCCGCATCGGGCACCATCCCGCTCGGCGTGGAGACCTCACCGGCCACCGCGACCATCGACCGCCTCGCCGTCCTGCGCGAACGCGGCACCACCCGCGTCTCGATCGGCGTCCAGAGCTTCCTGGACGACGAGGCCCGCGCGGCCGGCCGTCCGCAGAAACGGGCCGACGTCGACGCGGCGCTCGGCCGCATCCGCGCCCTCGGCTTTCCCACGCTCAACATCGACCTCATCTACGGCATCGGCGGCCAGACGGCGGCCAGCTGGCGGCGGTCGCTGGCGGCGGCGCTGGCCTGGCGGCCCGAGGAGCTGTATCTGTACCCGCTGTACGTCCGCCCGCTGACCGGCCTGAGCCGGCGCGACCTCGACTGGGACGACCAGCGCCTCCAGCTGTACCGCCAGGGCCGCGACCACCTGCTGGCCGAGGGATACGAGCAGGTCTCGATGCGCATGTTCCGCCTGCCGACCGACGGCTTCGACTCGGACGCAGGCACCGGCGGGACGCGGTACTGCTGCCAGACCGACGCGATGGTGGGCCTCGGCTGTGGCGCCCGCTCGTACACCTCGGCGCTGCACTACTCGTTCGAGTACGCGGTCGGCGCCCGTCAGGTACGCGCGATCATCGACGACTACGTGCGCGCGACCGACGTCGACCGTCCCCGGGTCGGCTTCGCCCTCGACGATGACGAACGCCGCCGGCGCCACCTCGTCCAGTCCCTGCTGCAGGCCGACGGCCTCGACCGGGCCGCCTACCGCGCCCGCTTCGGCACCGCCGCCGACGCCGCCCTCGACACCAGCGCCGAGCTCACGGGCCTCGCCGCGCGCGGCTGGCTGGCGGAGCACGGCCCGAGCACCCTGCGACTGTCCGCGGAGGGCCTGGCCCGTTCCGACGCCGTCGGACCGGCCCTCTTCTCACCCCGCGTCCGCGCCCTCATGACCGACCACGTCCCCCGCTGATGGAACCGCTGACAATCCTCTACCGTGGGCCGCTGGCCAGCTGCGACCACGACTGTGGGTACTGCCCGTTCGCGAAGCGGCGGGACACGCCCGAGCAGCTGCGGGCGGACCGGGCGGCGCTGGAACGCTTCACCGGCTGGGTGGGCGAGCAGCCCCACGGCGTGTCGGTGCTGTTCACCCCGTGGGGGGAGGGCCTCGTCCGGTCGTGGTACCGCCGCGCGCTGGTGGAGCTCAGCCACCTGCCGCACGTCGGGCGGGTCGCGATCCAGACCAACCTCAGCCACCGCGTCGACTGGACGGCCGACGCCGACGTGCGCCGACTCGCGCTGTGGGCGACCTACCACCCGGGCCAGGAGCCCTACGAACGGTTCCTCGACAGGTGCCGTGACCTGGGTGAACGTGGCGTGCGCTTCAGCGTCGGCATCGTGGGGCAGCCCGAGCACCTGGCCGCAGCTCGCCGCCTGCGCGCCGACCTGCCGGGTGAGGTGTACCTGTGGGTGAACGCCGCCGACGGCCTCACCTACACCGCCGCCGAGGCCGCCCACTGGACGGCGATCGACCCGCTCTTCCCCGTCAGCCGCACCCCGCATCCCAGCCGCGGGCTGCCCTGCCACACCGGCGACACCGTCGTCTCCGTGGACGGCGACGGCACGGTCCGCCGCTGCCACTTCGTCCCGACCGTCCTCGGCAACCTCTACGACGGCTCGTTCCGCGCCGCCCTGCGTCCCCGCCCGCCCTGCCCGCTGGCGGTCTGCGACTGCCACATCGGCTACGTCCACCTGGAACCGCTGAACCTCTACCGCACCTTCGCCGACGGCATCCTGGAACGCATTCCGGCGGCAAGGAGAACCGCCGCGGATCGTGCCCGCCGGGCGGTCGCCGCCGCGACCGAGGACGCCGGGTGAGGACGCTGCAGGCGTATCGGTTCGCGCTCGACCCGAACAATGCCCAGGCCGTGAAGCTGTCCCGTCACGCCGGGGCGGCCCGGTTCGCCTACAACTGGGGTGTGGCCCGGGTGAAGGCCGCGCTCGCTCAGCGCGACGCCGAGATGTCGTACGGCCAGGGCGGCGATCAGCTCACGCCGGTGCCGTGGACGCTGCCCGCGCTGCGGCTGGCGTGGAACACGGCCAAGCATGATGTCGCGCCGTGGTGGGGCGAGTGTTCGAAGGAGGCGTATTCGGCCGGGCTGGACCGTCTCGCCCGCGCGTTGAAGAACTTCTCCGACTCGAGGAAGGGTGCCCGTGGGGGCCGTCGGGTCGGCTTCCCCCGGTTCAAAAAGCGCGGGAAGGCGCGGGAGTCGTTCCGGTACACCACCGGTGCCTACGGCCCGGCCGGTGACCTGCACGTCCAGCTGCCCCGGATCGGTCGGGTGAAGGTCCACGAGCCGATGGGCGCGCTCACCTCACGGCTCGCCGGCGGCCGGGCGCGGCTGCTGGGCGCGGCCGTGTCCCGGACCGCCGGCCGCTGGTTCGTGTCGTTCACCGTGCAGGTCGACCGCGACGTTCCCGAGAGCCCGTCGGCCCGGCAGTGTGCCGGCGGTACGGTCGGCGTCGACGCGGGCGTGAAGCACCTTGCCGTGCTCTCGACCGGCGAGCAGGTCGCCAACCCGAAGCCGCTGGCCCGCTCGCTGCGCACGCTGCGCCGCGCGTCGCGGGCCTACTCCCGGTCGGAACCGGGCAGCGCCGGGCGTCGGCAGCGCGCGGCCCGGCTCGCGCGCATCCACGCCCGGATCGCGAACCAGCGGCGCGACGGGCTACACAAGCTCACCACCCGGGTGGCGAAGAACCACAGCATGATCGTGGTGGAGGATCTGCACGTAGCCGGGATGGTCCGTAACCGGCGGCTCGCCCGCGCCATCTCGGACGTCGGGATGGCCGAGATCCGCCGCCAGCTCGCCTACAAAACCGGCTGGTACGGCTCGACGCTCGTCGTCGCCGACCGCTGGTATCCATCGTCGAAGACGTGTTCCGGCTGCGGCTGGCGAAACCCAAGCCTCACCCTGTCGGACCGCACCTTCACCTGCCAGTCCTGCGGACTGGCAGTCGACCGCGACCACAACGCCGCGGTCAACCTGTCCAACCTCGTCGCCGCCAGTACATCGGAGACGGTAAACGCCCGTGGAGCCGACCGTAAGACCGCGTCCGCGCGGCGGGTGGCTGGGAAGCGGGAACCCGGCACGGCCACGGCCGGTCAGACCGGGACCGCCGCCCCGCAAGAGGCGGCTGCGAGACAGAGGCTTACTCATGCTTCATGACTCGCAACGGTCACCGCGGCGTCAGGCCGGCGTGGTGCCGCCGGCCGCCGATTGCTGGACGACCTCGAACTCGAGCAGTGAGGAGCCTGACGCCACCGGACGCGCGCGCTCGCCGGAGTGCGCCTCCATGGCCGGCCCGGTCAGCCATGCCTGGAACGACTCCTCGCTGTCCCAGTGGGTGACGACGAAGTACCGGTCGTCTCCCTTCACCGGCCGTAGCAGCTCGAACGACAGGAAGCCGGGCTGGCCGTCCACCGCGTGCAGCCGGTTCGCGAACCGCTTCTCCAGCTCCGGACCGGCACCCTCGGGAACCTCGATCGCATTGATCTTCACAACAGTCACGAATACAGCCTAGGACCAGTCGGGCGGTGGCGAACCGCTTCCGCGCCGACTGCACTTCCGTGCCGACGGCACTCCCTCCGGTCAGCGGGTGCGGTGGACGGTGATGCGGGTGAAGGAGCCGACGTAGATGTGGCCGCCGTCGGCGAGGGGGAGAGAGCGGCCGGGGGCGATCGGGGTCCGGTCCTCGCCGATCCAGGTGCCGTTCGCGGAACCGAGGTCGGTGACGGTCAGCTGGCCGTCGGCGGCGTGGTCGAGGAAGGCGTGGGCGCGGGACACGCCGAGGTCCTCGGGGGCCACCGAGAGGTCTATCTGCGGCCGGATGTCGCGGCGGGGGCTGCGCCGGCCGATGAGCGTGCGCTCGCCGGTGAGGACGACGCGGCGTCCCGTGGGCGGGTCGGGGAACTCGACCTCGTCGTCGTTGCGGTCGAAGAACGCGCGGTCGGGACAGACCTCGGCCACCCAGCCCGCGTCGGGCTCGACCGGCGTCGACGCCTGCGGTGCTGCGGGCGTGGGTGGGGCCAGGCGGATCGGCTGCGGGGTGGGGGCGGTCAGGGGGGCGCCGGTGTCGAAGTCGTAGGCGCAGGCCTCGCAGTAGCGGCTGCCGGAGCGGGGCTCGGCGCACACCGGGCAGACCGGCTCGGATGGCGGTGGAGTCCCGGGCGGCGGGGTGGACCGCGTCGCCGGCGCCGCCAGAGCCCCATCGTCCGCCAGGCCGCCCTCGTCCGCCGGACCGGGGGTGAGGGGGAGGCCGCAGGTGTCGCACCAGTCGTCGGCGGTGGACAGGTGGCCGTCCGGGCAGAGCGGGCTCACGGCGCCTTCGGGGTGACGGTTCGGGTGGACGAGGCGTCGAGGTCCATCTCGTCGAGTCTGTCGACCCTGCGGCGCAGGGTGACGTGGCCGGTCGACGCGTCGACGATGTCGACCACCTTCTCCAGCCGGCGCAGCGTGTCCACGTCGCCGGACTCGGCGGCGAGGCGGGCCGCCCGGCCCAGCGCGGTGGCGGCACCCTCGTCGTCACCTGCCGCCCGGGCCCGGATGCCGTCCTGGATGACGCTGGCCAGCTCGGCCTGCCCGGTCCAGTGCGCGACAACCGGGTTGATCCGGGTGGACTCGGCGATGTCATCGGTCCAGGTCACCTCGACCTTCGCCGTCGACAGGGTGTCCTCGCCGTCGAGGAGGCTGATGCGGGCGGCCAGGCGCCGGCCGCCGACCGGCGCGGGCGGCACGTCGACGCAGACGTGGTAGTTGCGGGTCTCCGATCCCCAGGCTCCGGTCGGGTAGTCGTGGACAAGGTCGCTCACGGCCACCGCCCGGGCGGTCAGGTCGTCGATCTGCGGAGAGACCTGGCGGACGAACCGGACGCTGGCGCCCCGGGGAGCCCAGATCCGCAGCCGGACGTCGCCGACGCCGCGGTCCATCGCGGTCTGGATCACGGTCCGGAAGTCCTCGGCGATGTCCGACGGGCGGCGCAGCAACGCGACGGTGCCGAGCAGCGCCGTGGAGACCTTGCGCAGCTCCTCGACGTTCCAGTCGGCGCCGACCCCGCGGGCGTCGCACTGGAACACGCCCTCGCAGGCGGTCAGCGCCTCGGCGAACGTCTCCGGCGCCTCCCCGTTCTGGCCGTCGGTCAGCAGCAGGGCGTGGTGGATCGCGCCGGGCGCGGTGAGCATCAGGTCGCGGGCCGCGAGCAGCCATCTGCCGATGGCGGTGCCGCCGCTCGCCGCCAGCCGGTTGATCCGGTCCTTCGCCTCCTGCCGCGTCCGGTCGGACACCACGGCGAGGCCCCTGGCCGGGTAGATCATCGTGGCGCCCGACTCGCCCCGGACCACCGCGAAGGAGACGCCGTCGCGCAACGTGTCGACGGCGACCGCGGCCGCCCGCCGCGCCTCCTCCATCTTGCGGCCACCGCCCATCGAACCGGAGCAGTCGAGCAGGATCACCTCCACCGCCCGCGGGCCGGCCCCGATCGCGCTCGCACCCACGTCGGCGTTGACGGTGACCACCGCGTCGACCTGCGTGCCCTCCTCGGGCAGGTGCGGGTTCAGATGTACCTCGCTGGTGAACGACACCATCAGGCTCTCCCGGGAATGTCCATGACGACGACGGTGATGTTGTCGTGGCCGCCGGCGCGCAGGGCCGCGGCGGTCAGGTGACGGGCGACCTCGGCGGCGGACGCGCCGGCCGGCAGCTCGGCGACGAGGGCGGCCAGCACGCCGGCCGGCGAGGCGTGGTTCCACAGGCCGTCAGTGCAGAGCAGCACCCGGCCGGGTCCCGTCGGATGTGCGACGTGGATGTGCGGCGTGGTGCGCGGGCTGCTCCGGCCCAGCCAGGACGTGATCGTGTGGGCGCCGCGGGCGGTCTCCGCGTCCTCGGCCGGGATGAGGCCGGCCCGGGCGGCCTCGGCCGCGACCGTGTCGTCGGCGGTCAGCAGCCTCGGGCCGTCTCCGTCGAGCAGGTAGACACGACTGTCGCCGAGCCAGCCGACGGTCAGGACGCCGCCCGTGAACAGCGCCGCCGCGAAGGTGCAGGACGGATCCTCGCCGGGCCCGGCCGGCAGGGCCTCGATCGCGGCCTGGCCGGCGGCGGCCGCGGCGCGGATCGCGTCACCGGCCGCTCCGCCGACGCCACCCAGATCGGCGGTGTCGCCGTCCGCTCCGGTTGCGCCGTCCGCTCCGGTGTCGCCGTCGGCGATCGAGGCGGCCCGCGACGCCAGCGTGGCCGACGCCAGCGTGGCCAGGGCGGCCTCGGCGGCGGCGCGGGCCCCCGGACCCGATCCGGCGGCCTGCGAGACCCCGTCACACACCACCGCGACCAGGGCCCCACCGCCTGCGGCAGACGCGTCGGCGGCCATCGCGTCCTCGTTGGTCGGGTGGGTCAGGCCGCGGTCGCTGACCCCGCCGACCGGGCCGCGGTCGATCTCGGTGTGGTCGAACGGGTCGACCGCCGCGCGCCGCAGACCGCAGGTCACGCAGTAGCCGTCGGCGTCGACCTCGATGCCCTGGCACTCGGCGCAGGCCACGACGTCAGAGGGCGGCGGACCCGAGGACGGTGTCGGTGCGGGCGGGAGATCGGCGGGCGCGGAGGCGTGCTGCTGCAGGGCGGTGCCGCAGGCCTCGCAGAATCGGTCGGTCGGCAGCGCCTCGGCGCCGCAGGCGGGGCAGAGCGGCGGGCGGGCGGGAGTCTCGTGTGAGCCGTGTGAGCCGTGCGAGCCGGGGGAGGTGGGCTCGGGCGATGTGGGCTCCGGGGAGGCGGGCGTCAACGGAAGGTCCAGGGTCGGATCTGGTTCGCCTGGTCGACGAGGCGGTGGCGCTCGGTGTCGGTGGCGGCCTGCCGGGCCATCCGGCGGTAGACCTCCTCGAGACCGAGCCGCAGGTCGGCGTCCCGCAACGGGCGGCCGGCGACGTGGACGTCGTCGCCGGGACGCAGCGGGCCGCGCGGCTCCAGCAGGTCCAGCGCGGCGGTGAGCAGGTCGCGGGTGAGCGCGGGCCGTGATGGCGCCTGTGTGGGCAGCGCGTCGAGCACGCCCGCGGCCGCCGCGACGTCGTCCCGGGATGGCGTGCCGGCCGCGGTGCGGGTGCCGAGCAGTCGGGCCAGCGCTGCCTGGGCCTGCTCGTACGCGGGGGATGCCGGGGTCACCCGGCGGTAGGCCGCGGCCGCGCCGGCGCGGTCACCGGCCGCCGCCCGCAGCCGGGCGAGGCCGAACGCCGCGCTGGTGATCGTGTCGTCGGTGCTGGCGACGACGGTGTGGAGCCGCTCGGCGAGGGCCGGGTCGCCGGCGTCCTCGGCCGCGTAGGCCAGCGCCAGCTTGGGCGCGAGCTCGCCCGGGGCCTGCCCGTACACCTGGTCGAAGAGGTCACGGGCGGCGCCCGCGTCCCCCTGGGCCAGGCTGATCAGACCCCTGTAGTAGGCGGCGCGCCACTCCCACGGGTCCTCGGCCTCCACCGCGTCCAGCAGCTCCCGTGCCCGCGCGAAGCGGCCGGCTTCCAGCTGCGCGCGGGCGAGGCGCAGCCGCACCTCCACTCCCTCGACGCCCGCCGCGGCGAGCAGCGACTCCAGCTCGTCCGGGTCGACGGCGGGCAGCCGGGCCAGCGCGCCCGCCGCCGGGTCGGCGTCGTTGACGAGCAACCCGGGCAGCACCACCCACGGCGGGCCGGCCGGCGCACCGTCGGGTGAGCGCCCGGTCGGATGGGCGTCGGCGGTGAAACGCCGGCTCGTCCACCGCGACGGTTTGCCGGTCACGTCCGCCGCGACCTCCCGCAGCACCCCCTCCAGCTCGTCGTGCATCTCCTCGGCGGAGGCGAACCGCTCGTCCGGGTCGCGGGCGGTGGCCCTGACCAGGAACCGGTACAGCGAGTCGTACCGGGAGAGCACCGGATGGTCGGCGGGCGGCGGGATGGAGTATCGGTAGGTGGTGGTGTTGCCCCGGAAGTTCAGCAGCAGGGCGGCGAGCGTGCGCCCAACCGTGTACAGGTCGGAGGCGATGGACGGCCCGGCGCCGCCGGCCTCGACGATCTCGGGGGCGGCGTAGCCCGGGGTGTGGTAGCTCGCCCCGCCCTGCTGGTCCAGGTGGCGGACGGCGCCGAGGTCGATCAGCCGGACGGTGTCCCGGCCGAGCATCATGTTGTCCGGCTTGAGGTCGCAGAAGACCAGGCCGGTGCGGTGCAGGTAGGTGAACGCCGGCAGGATGGCGAGGATGTAGGAGATCGCCAGCTGGGCTGGCAGCGGGTCGGTGCGCCCGGCGGCGGCCCGGCGTTCCTTCAGCACGTCGCGCAGGGACGTGCCGCCGACGTGTTCCATCACGATGTAGCCGGTGCCGCCGTCCTCGACGAACGTGAAGATCTTGACGATCGCCGGGTGGTCGACCGTGGCCAGGAAGCGCCGCTCGGCGATGGCGGCGGCGCGGGCATCCGGGTCACCCTCGTCGAGCAGGCCCTTGAGCACCACCCAGAAGTCGTCGGCGACCGAGCGGTCCCGGGCCAGGTAGATCCAGCCCTGGCCGCCGTGGGCGAGCGCGCCGGCGATCTCGTAGCCGCCGAGGGTGTCGCCCGCCTTCAGCGCCGGTACGAACGAGAACGGCGCCTGGCACTCGCCGCAGAACCCGACCGTGCGGCCCGGTCGGCCGCCTCTGGCCCGGCCGACCTGGTGGCCGTTCGGGCAGAACCGCCGCGACTCCGGCACGCTGGGCGAGGTCAGCAGCCGCGACGACGGGTCGGGCACGGCGATCTCGGGGATCTCGACGAGCCCGCCGCCGAGCCCGCGCCGCCGCCCCGAGCCCGTCCCCGACCGGCGCGACCTGCCCGACCGCGACGACCCGCCGCTCGGCCCGCTACCGGCCGGCGACGCTGATCCGCTTCCGGCCGACCCGCCACTGGCCGACCCGCCACCCGCTGATCCGCCACCCGCTGATCCGCCACCCGCTGATCCGCCACCCGCTGATCCGCCCCCGGCCGGGGCGCTGGCGTCGGGAGTGCTGTGGGCCAGGCCCGTCTCGGTGCAGTAGCCGTCCTCGATGACGCCCGGGCAGCCCGGCTCCGGGCAGGCGATCACTGGCATGGCGCGCCCCCTCGTCCCTCATCCATCCGATGGCCCCACGTGCGACCGGCCGCCGGCGGGGACGCCTTCCGGTCGCGGTCGAGCGCCGCCGCGTAGACGGTGACCTGGGCGCTCGCCGCCGCCAGGTCTGTTGGCGCGGTGTACAGCAGGTCGTGGGCCGAGGCGTACATGATCTCGAGCGCGGGGTCCTCCGCGAGACCGGAGGCGACGGCCTTCTGCCGCAACGCGCCCAGCAGACCGCGCAGTTCGCCCCGGCGGCGCAGCGGCAGTGCGTTCGCGTCGGCGACCTGGCGGGCGTGCGCCCGCGTCCGCTCGGCGACGGCGGTCCAGGCTGCCAGGCCGCGGGCGGCGGCCAGGCGACGCTCCGGTGGTCCCGCGGCCAGCCCGCGCAGCCGGTCCAGCCAGGGCCGCAGGCCGCGGCCGGGATCATCGAGCCAGCCGTCGGGCAGCCCCAGCAGGTCCCCGTCCGCCAGGCGGATGCGTCCGGTGGCTTCCTGGGCCGACCACTCGCCCGCCGTCGCGGTGTCCACGATCTCCTCGAGCAGCATGCCGGCGTCGCGCAGCCCGGTATCGAGGGCGTCATAGGCCAGCGCCAGCGCATCCACGGCTGCGGCAGCGTGCGCGACGGCCTCGCCGGCCCGGGTCGCCTGCCCGGGCGGGGCCCCGAGCGGGTCCCTCGCCGCTGCCTCCATCACCGCGGCCAGCGCCGCTTCGGCCGCGCCGAGCTCCGCGAGCGCTGTGGCGCCGATCCGGGCCGCCTCGGCGGACACCCGTGCTACCTCCTGATGCACCCCGGTCAGGTCGGAGAGCAGACCGTCCTGTGCGGCCTGCACCGCGTCGAAGTCGGCCCGGACCCGTCCGACGGTCTTCGATATGTCCGCGAGCAGCCGCTCCGGCACGGCCACCTGCGCCGCGCCGGGCGCCCACCCCCCTCCGGCCGATGGTGCTGCTCCGGCTGACGGTGCTGGTCCGGCTGACGGCCCCGCTGCGGCTGACGGTGCTGCTGTGGGGGCCGGGCCCGGGTCGGTAGCCGACGGGTCGCCGGTTTCGGGGTGGGGTGGCCGCGGCCGGGCCGCCGTCGCGGCGGCGCGGAGCAGGATCGTTGCCCGCTCGCGTCGCCGGGCGGACCGTCCGCCCGGCAGCGCGTCGACGGTGGCGATCAGGTCGGACAGTTCCAGGTAGCGCTCGAACAGCCAGGCCAGTCGATCGAGCGCGACGACCGCGCGTGCGGCGGTCATCCCGGTGCACCGGTCCGGCGGGTCCAGCAGCGCCCGGCCCTGATGGCCGTCGAGTGCGAAGAGGTCCACCGCGAGTTGCGACGTCACCTCCCGCAGGCGCTCGATGGCCACATCCACCGCGGACAGTCCGCCGGCGATCATCGTGCTCGTCCCGTCGACACCGGCATGATCAGTCGCGGTACCGGGCCGCGGGCGGGGCCGGGACGTCGCCGAGCGTTCCGAGCCAGCGGTGGTAGATCGCCGCCCAGGTACCGTCCGCCTCGAGACCGGCGAGCACCCCGTTGACGAACCGGGTGAGCTCGGGATGGGTGAGGCTGACGGCGATCGCGTCCGGTTCCTCCTCCAGAGAACGGCCGATGATCCGTAGGTGTGGGTCCTGCGCCGCCATGCCGGCCAGGATCGAGTCGTCGGTGCTCACCGCGTCGACCCGGCCCTGCTGCAGCGCGACCAGGCAGTCGGTGTCGTTCGGTGCCGAGAAGGGGAGGGGCCGCGGCTTGCCCTGGGGGCGCGACTCGCTGTGGGCGATACGCTGCAACGACGTCGTCCCGGCCGCCGCGCACACCTTCTTTCCACCGAGATCGGCCAGTTCCCGGTAGCCGGACCCCTCCTGCACGAGCAGCCGCTGCTGGGCCCGGTAGTAGACGGCGGAGAAGTCGACCTGGGTCCGGCGTTGGCAGTTCACCGTCATCGTCGCGACCACCAGGTCGACGTCGTTGCCGCGGACGACCCCGACGCGCTCGTTCAGGGTGACGGTGCGCAGCCGGACGTGACCGTCGGAGCCGAACAGGGCCCGGCCGATCGCTTCCGCGAGGTCGACGTCGAACCCCTCCGCCTGCCCGGTCCGCGGGTTGATCGATCCGAACGGTGGTGCGTCCCCCAGGACGCCGACCCGCAGGTAGCCGCGACGGACGATCGCGGCCATGAACGAGCCCGCCGGCATCGCCCCGGGCGCGGGCAGAGAGGCCGGCGGGCGCCAGCTCGCCTCGGGGTCGACACAGCCGGGCACGGAGGCGGCCGAGGTGACCGCCGGGACCGGGGTGGTCGCGAGCGGGGCCAGCGGGCGGGCGGCGGCCGGCGGCCGGCTCGACACCGTCGCACATCCGCCGACCAGCGCCAGGCCGGCGGCGAGGACGCCCGCGCCGAGCAGGCGGGACTGGAGGTCGCGCATCGTCAGCTCCGGTAGCGAGGAAGTGGGGGGGGCGGGGGCCGGGCCGAGCGCGTGGTCCAGGCCGTGCGCGGCGTAGAGCCGTGCCCAGGTGCCGTCGGCGGCGAGCCGCTCCAGCACGCCGTTGACGAACACCGTCAGCTCCGGATGCGCCTTGCTGACCGCGATCGCCGTGGGCACGTCGAGGGGGCTCGGGCCGGCGATCCTCGTCTCCGGGTCCTGCGCCGCCATGCCGGCGAGCACCGTGTTGTCGTTGACGACGCCCTCCACCAGACCCCGCTGCAGCGCGACGAGGCAGTCGGTGACGTTCGCGACCGGGTAGGGGACGGGATGCGTGGGTGTGTCGACGATCCGCTGCAACGATGTGGTGCCGCTGGCCGCGCAGGCCTTCCGGCCGCTGAGGTCCGCCAGCTCCCGGTACGGCGACGAGCCCAGCACCAGCACGTTCTTGGACGCCTGGAAGTACACCGCGGAGAAGTCCACCTGGGCTCGGCACGCACAGGTGACCGTGATCGTCGCCGCCGAGAGGTCGACCTCGCCCTGCTGGACCACGTTGATCCGTTCGGCCGGCGTCACCGCCCGGAACCGGACATGGCCGTCCGCGCCGAACAGGGCCCGGCCGACCTCCTTCGCCAGGTCGATCTTGAAGCCCGTGAGCGCGACCAGGATCGCCGCCGCGACCTGCACGCCGGCGGACGGCACCCAGCGGCCCGTCATCGGAACTCGCTGATTCTTGGCTGGAAGCCGGCCAGGACGCCCACCGCGGCCAGCGCCAGCGCCAGGCTCACCACGATCCCGAGCCCGGTCAGCGCGTCAGCCGCGGAGCTGACCGAGGTGTCGAAGCGGCGCTGGCTCGTCGTCAACGCGGTGTCGGCGGCGTCGTCGAAGCGGCGGAACGTCGTCGTCCCGTCCCCGAGGGCCAGCTGGACGGCCCGCTGGAAGCCGCCGACCGCGGATGCCTCGGACCGCGTGCTCACCGCGCTCGCCTGGTAGGCGCGCCAGTACCGCTCCAGTGGGGTGCGGGTGGCGCTGTCGGGGCCGCCGAGCCGCCCGGCGGTCGGCAGCACGCCGGCGGGGTCACGGACGCCGGAGGCGTTGAAGCCCAGCCGCGCGGTCGCCGCGTCGGCGTCGGCGTCCAGGTCCGCGCCGTCGCCGTGGGCGATCAGGGAGAGGCTGGCGTCGCCCCAGGCGCGCAGGGCCAGCACCCGGGCCTGCGCGACGACCGTCATCGGGACGAAGCCGTTGTCGCGCGCGTCGACGAGCCGCGAGCGCTGTGCCGAAAGGTCCGCCAGGGTCAGGCCGAGGACGATCGCGGTCAGCGCCGTCGCCGCCGCCAGCCAGACGCTCAGGTACCGGTGCGTGCGACGGGCGAGCGACACCTGCGCGGCCACCAGAGCACCGAGCGCGAGCGCGCCTGTCACCGCGACCAGCGCCGGCTGCCACCAGCGGGTCGCGTCCTGGTAGCCGCCGTCGACCCGCCCCGCCTCGGCCGCCGCAAGCCGGTCGGCCGCCGGCAGGATCGAGGTCTGCATGAGGTTCGACGCCTGGCGCAGGTAGGCGCCACCCACCGCCAAGCCGAGCCGGTTGTTCGCCCGAGCCTGCCCGACCAGCCCGGTGTAGACGGGGATCTGGCTGGTCAGCACGGTCAGCGACGGCTGGGTCGAAGTCGGCACCCCCGCCCTCGACAGCGCCAGGATCTGCGCCGACGCCGCCGCGATGCCCTGCTCGTAGGCCTCGCGCTGGGCGGCCGGCTCGACACCGCCGGCCAGGAACGCGCCGGCCGCACTGGCGTCGGCCTCCGACAGGTCGGCGTGGATCCGCTGCGCCGCCACGAACGCCGGACCGGATGTGCCCCGGACCCCGGCCACCGCGTGCTGCCGGGAGACGACTGAGACGAACGCCGCGAGCCACAGCAGCACGATCGCCGCCACCAGCCCGACCGTGACCAGCCGCAGCCGCCCCGGTGGGGTCGCCGCCCGCCGGCGCGTGGTGTCGATCAGTCCTCGCGCCCACCGCCGCAGCACCGGCGGCCGCGCCGAGCCACCACCGGGCGCGGTCGAGGGTGACGCCGACCCTGGTGGCACCGCCAACCCTGAGTGGGCCGCCTTCCCTGCTGGCGAAACCATTCCTGCTGGCGACACCGTCGCTGCTGGCGACACCGTCCATGACGGTGACGCCGTCCCCGAAGCCACGACTGTGAGCGTAGGGCGACAGAGCCGTGCCAACCAGTGCCAGTCAGCCTCCCGACCATGCCTGGCCGGTGGGCGCCCGGGCGTGGTTGGGAGCGGCCCACCCGTCTGTCCTCGCGCCATTGGCGGTCACGGCACCGATCGCGGCCGCGTTGCCGAACAGGGCGGACCCCGACCTGTTCGCCTGGAACGGTGCCAACGGCCGCCCGCACGTGGCAGGGCGGCCGTCACCGCGTGGGTGACAGCCGCCCGTCGTCGCGGGGCTGATCCGGTGCGTCGCGTGGACGGTCAGAGCGCCGGCAGGTCGACCGAGCCGTCGATGATCTCGTGCGTGCCGAGGTCGACCGCGTGCACGCTCATGACCTGGTCGACGCCCAGGTCGGCGGTCTTGCTCATGGCCCGCACCCCGGCCGCGTCGGCCGTCACGGTCTGCTGGAAGAAGGTGACGCCGTTGTCGGCGAAGGCCACCGACCAGACGTGACCGGCCGGCGTGCCGATCTCGAACTCCTCGCCCACGACCAGGCCGGGGCCGTCGTCGTCGTGCTGCGACTTGAGCGTCCACGGGCTGCCGAGCGAGCCGACGCCGCTGGTCGAGACCGCCGGCCCGAGCCGCCGCCCGCCGCCGTGCCCGCCGTCGCCGCCGCCCCCGGGACCACCCGACGCCAGCGCCGCCGGCGCCGACAGCAGGCTCAGCCCCACCGCGACCGACGCGGTAAGCATGGTGACCGAAAGTGCCTTCCGTTGCATGGCCATCTCCGTTCCGGAGTGGATCCCGACCCCACCATCACGGTGAGATCGGGCCGACATCAGGAGATAGCGGTTGGGGTTTCGCCTGTTCGAGGCCCTCCTCGTGGGTCTCGCCGACGAACACGTAGGCGCAGTAGGCGAGGCGGTCGGCGACGGGGCCGGGGCGGCCGAGCTCCGCGGCGGTGCGGCGGTAGCGGTCGAAGATGGACCGGCAGGCCTCCTTCCCGTTGATGATCGTTGCCATGACATAGTCGCGGGCGGCGAGCTCCGGCGCCGACGACGCGCTCAGCGTCGTCACCCAGATCGGGGGATGCGGCTGCTGGTAGGGACGCGGCCACACGTTGACCTGGCGATGGTGGAAGTACTCGCCCTCCCAGCTGAACGGCCCGTCGTGCGACGTCCACGCCTTCGTGATCAGGTCTATGGCCTCCCAGAACCGGCCTCGCTGCTGGGTCGGGTTGGTGTTGGTGGCGTGGATCTCGGTGGGTGTGCCGCGGACGAACCCGGCCTGCAGGCGCCCCAGCGAGAGCACGTCGACGAGGGCGAGCTCCTCGGCGACGCGGACCGGGTCGGGCCGGTTGCCGACCGGGTTGCCCAGCGCCAGCAACCGGGCCCGGCTGGTCTCCCGGGCGAGGATGGCCAGGTGCAGCGGGACGGCCGAGTTCAGGCAGGACGCGGTGGCGTGGTGCTCGTTGAGCATCGGCGCGATCACCACTGGTGTCGACGTCGACCCGGCGGCCGTGTACCGGGCGGCCTTCCCGTCGGTGGGAAGCGTGTGCGGGGGACAGCGGCCCCGTGTCGCGAACTCCGCGTGTCGTGTCCGTTCTGTCACTCTGTTCTCGACACGGGCCGCTGTGAAGCTGCCACGGTCGGCGGCGACAGCGAGCCTGGTCCCTCAGGCGGCCACGAGGTGGAGGGGGAGGGTGGCGAGGCCGCGGATGACGCTCTGGTTGCGGTAGGTCGGCTCCCCGGGGGGCAGGGTGAGGTCCCGGGTGCGGACGAGGAGCAGCCGGAAGATGATCTCCGTCTCCATGCGGGCCAGGGGGGCGCCGAGACAGTAGTGGATGCCCAGGCCGAAGGTGTGGTGGCGGGCCGCAGGGGTGACGCCCGCGTAGCGGGTGACGAGGAAGCGGTCCGGGTCGTCGAAGACGTCCGGGTCGCGGTTCGCCGAGCCGGTGACGACGAGCACGCCGTCGCCCCGGCGCAACGGCCGGCCGTCGAGTTCGGTGTCCGCCAGGACCGTGCGCGGGATGAACTGGACCGGTGGGTCGTGGCGCAACATCTCCTCGATCGCGGCGGGGACGAGGCTCGGGTCGGAGCGCAGCAGCGCTGCCTGCTCGGGATGCAGGGCGAGGGCGCGAATCCCGCCGCTGATGAGATTGACGGTCGTCTCCAGACCCGCGACCAGCAGCACGGCGCACAGGGCGAGGACCTCGGTGCCGGTCAGCGCGTCCTGTTCGAGGTGCACCGAGACGAGCCGGCTCACCAGGTCGTCGCCCGGCCTCGCCCGCAGCCGGGCGATGAGCTCGCGGAAGTAGTCGTCGAGCTCCCGGGCCGCCCGGCGACGGGCGGCGATCTCCTCGGGCGTCTGGAGGAAGTCCGGATCGACGCCCCGGATCAGCGTTTCCGCCCAGTCGCAGAAGATCTGCTCGTCCACGGCGGGTACGCCGAGCAGTCGGCAGATCATCCGCAGCGGCACCGGTCGGGCGAGCGCCGCGACGGCGTCGACGTCACCGGCCGCGAGCGCCGCGTCGAGCAGGTCGTTCACGTAGACGGTGAGGTCGGGGGCGAGGCCGGCCAGGGCGGCGGGGGTGAACGCCCTGCTGACCAGCCGGCGCAGGCGGGTGTGGTCCGGCGGGTCGGTCCGCAGGAGCGATTCGAGGCCGTCATCCGCGTCGCCGTCCGGGCGGAACGGGCTGATCCGGTCCTTGTAGCCGTGGCCGAACGCGGGATCGGACAGCACGGTGCCGGCGTCGCCGTGCCGGGTGACCAGCGTGATCCGGTGGCCGCCCAGGTCGGTTCCGGGGAGCGGATCTTCTTCGCGGATGGCGCGGTAGGCCGGATACGGATCATTCTCCCGGGCTGCGGCGAAGGCCGCCAGCACGGGCGAGCCCGCATCGCCGGCCGCGTGCGGGGCGGAGGCTGTGGTGGACATTCGCAACTCCTCGGCTGGGAGTCCGCGTGGGCGGTGTTCCACGAGTAACGCGGTAATACTCCGCCGCGCGCGTCGCATACATCCAGCCGATCGACCGATCGACCGATCGGCAATCGGGCGATTGGCCGTGACACGCGACTCGCGTACCGGGAATGACGCGATCGATCCAGTGGGATCCGGGGGTCGTGGTTCGGCGTTCCGGTCGCAGGATGGGTGATGTGTCCGCGACGACGACATCACAGACCGAGCGCACCGCGCGCCCGGACGCGCTGTCCCCCGGCCGGGCGATGCTGCCGGTGGTGCTGTGCGGCACCGCGATGGTGGTGCTGGACATCTTCATCGTGAACGCGGCGATCCCGGAGATCGAACGGGATTTCCACACCTCGGCGAGCGGTCTCGAATGGCTGGTGACCAGCTACAACCTGGCGTTCGCGGCGGGAATGGCCACCAGCGGCCGGCTGGGGGACTGCTATGGGCGCCGCCGGGTGTTCGCCTGGGGGCTGGTGTTGTTCGTCGTGATGTCGCTGCTGTGCGGGCTCGCCAACGACACGCCGACCCTCGTCGCCGCCCGGACCGGCCAGGGGCTGGCCGCGGCGGCGCTGGTCCCGCAGGTTACGGCGATCATCAACCTCTCCTACAGCGGCGCCGCCCGGGCCCGCGCCTACACTGCCTACGCGCTGACCCTCGGCGGCGCGGCGGTCAGCGGCCAGGTCGTCGGCGGTGCGCTGATCGCCGCCGATCCCGCCGGCCTCGGCTGGCGCAGTTGCTTCCTCGTCAACGTGCCAATCGGCGCGGCCGCGCTGCTGCTCACCTGGCAGCACGTGCCGCCGGGCCGGATGGGCGGCACGGCGCCCCGCCTCGACCTCGTCGGCGCCGTGCTGGTCACGGCGGCCCTCGTCGCCGTCGTCCTCCCGCTGGTCGAGGGGCCCAACCAGGGCTGGCCTGGCTGGATCTGGGGCTGCGCCGCCGCCGCGGTGGTGCTGATCGCGGTCCTCGTGCCGGTGCAGCGGCGGACGGCGGCCCGCGGCGACGACCCGATCCTGCCGGCCGCGCTGTTCGCCGGGCGGGGCTTCAGCGTCGGGCTGGTCAACATCGTCCTGTTCTTCGCCGGCGTCGCGTCCTGGTTCTTCGTGCTCGCGCTGTATCTGCAGGACGGGCGTCACCTGAGCCCACTGGGGGCCGGGCTCGTCTTCAGCGCGCTCGGCGGTGGATTCCTGCTCAGCTCGCTGCGGGCGGCCCGGGTGTGGGAGCGCCTCGGGCGGCAGGGGCTCGCGCTGGGGGCGGGTCTGCGCGCGCTGGGGCTGGTCGCGCTGTGGGTGGTGGTCGGCGTGCAGGGAACCGGCGGTCAGATCGTCTGGATCGCGCTGCCGCTGGCGGTGGACGGGCTGGGCCAGGGCCTCGTGAACAGCCCGCTGATCGCATCCGTGCTGCTCGGACTGCGTCCGGAGGTCGCCGGCGCCGGGTCCGGGCTGGTGGCGTCGGCGCAGCAGGTGGGCAATTCGCTCGGGGTAGCGGGCGTCGGCGCGGTTTACTTCGCGGTCTGGCATGACACCGATTCGGTCGCCGCGGCCTTCCGGGTGAGCCTGCTCGTTCTCGCCGCTCTGAGCGTGGTCGTCGTCGGACTCGTCCAGCTCCTTCCCAATCCGCCAGGCCGGGAAAGCGGCGGTCGCGGGACCACTACCAGGTCCGGGACCAGTAGCGGGACCGGGAAGCCGCCACGAGTCGCGTCCTCGTCGTTCTCCTCATCGCCCTCGCCGCGGCGAAATTCCGGCCCCGCCGGCGCCCCGGGCTGAGTGCGACAGGTGGCCAGCTCCGCTCCATGTCCGATTCATCTGCGGTTGTCCCGGCCTGCTTAGAGTCAGATCGGGAGGTGCGATGGACACCAAGCTGGAACTCAGACACCTGGTGTACTTCCTGGCGATCGCAGAGGAACGACATTTTGGGCGTGCCGCTGCCAAACTCTTCATCGGTCAACCGACACTGAGCCAACAGTTGCAGCGACTCGAACGTCAGCTCGGTGTGGAGCTTCTCGCCCGCACCTCTCACGACGTGCGGCTGACCCCCGCCGGCCAGGCATTTCGGATCGAGGCCGAGCAGGTGCTGGAGCATGCCCAGCGGGCGGTGGACACGGCGCGCGAGGCCGCCTCCGGTCGCGCGGGCAAGATCAGTATCGGCTTCAACTTCGCGGCCGGTCAGCAGGTCCTCCGCCCGACCCTGCGCCGGCTGAGCACGGACTATCCGGGGCTGGCGACGACGCTCTGGGAGGGCCTGAGCGGCGCCCAGCTGTCCGCGGTCTCCGAGGGCAAGATCGACGTCGCGCTTGTCTACGCCGGTATCCCGCCCAAACCGCTGCTCACCCAGCGGGTGTCCACCGCCTCGCTCGTCGCAATGGTCGCCCGGCACCACCCGTGGGCCGAGCGGGAGCAGATTGCCTTCCGCGAGCTGGCGAACCAGCCGGTCGTGCTCCTGCGCCGGGAACGCAGCCCCGCGATGTACGACGCGGTGTTCGCGGCGGCCGAGCGGTGCGGCATCCCGCTGACGGTCGCCGCGGAGGTGGAGGACAGCGGGGCCACCGCGGTGATGGTCGAGACGCTGCGGGCGGTCGGCTTCATCTCGGACGCGCGGCCCCGACGGCCCACCGAGGATCTGGTCGCGCTGCGGATCGTCAACCCCACTCCGCGGGTCGGTGTGCGGGCCGTGTGGCGGCCGGACTCGCAGCCCGGGGTCAGTGCCTTCCTCAACAGCCTGGCGGCGGCGGCGCCGTTCCCCTCCTCGCCGGACGAGAGAACGGCTCGTGTGCCCCGTCAGCCGAATGAGGAGGGCCGTAGCCGGTAGGCCGCCCGACCCGCATGGGTTGACCGGCGCCCGCCGATAGCACCGTCGTCGTATCACCGCGCGGCGGGCCCGTGGCCACCCGACGGCGGCCCGGTGAACAATCCGAAATCTGATTCGCGATCGACCCATCGCTGCTGCACGATTGAAGCCCGGTTTGCGTGCTGGGAACATTTCCCGGAGTCGGTCAGCCGACGTCGTCTGATATCTGATCCGGAGAAATGGGTGCACGCATGAGGCTAACGGTCTTGGGCTGCCGGCAGGGGATGCCGGCGGACGGTCAGCCCAGCTCCAGCTACCTCGTCGAGACGGGGTCGGCCCGGCTTCTGCTGGATTGCGGGCCGGGCGCCGCCACGGCGCTCAGCTCGGTAGCGCACCCGAGCGACCTCGATGCCATCATCATCAGTCATCTGCACGCAGATCACTGCTATGACCTGTTGACGGTGGGAAAGACACTGCTGTCCGGCCGGCTGCGCGACCCGAAACGCTTCCCCACCCTCCGGGACGCGGCGCGGCACGAATGGCCGCCCATCCCGCTGTACGTGCCGAAGGGTGGGCGGTCCAAGCTCGACACTCTCGCGTCAGTCTTCCCCGTGCCGCATTTCCCCGTGCTGGACCGGTCGTTCGACGTCGCGTTCGACGTCCACGAGTACGAGCCTGCCGACACGTTCACCGTCGGCGACAACGCGATCAGCATGCACCGGATGAACCACTCGCTGCTCAACTGCGGAACGCGCCTGGAGAGCCCGGAGGGATCGTTCGCCTTCACCGGCGACACGGCCTACACCCCCGACCTCGTCACGCTCGCCCGCGACGTCGACCTGTTCCTCTCCGAGGCCACCCTCGAGGAACCCGACGTGACCGCGCACGGCCACCTCTGCGCGGCCGAGGCCGGTGACGCCGCGGCCGCCGCCGAGGTCGGGCAGCTCGTGCTGACCCACTTCATCACCGCCGACGAGACCTGGCTGAAGGCGCGCAAGGCCGATGCCGAGCGCTCCTTCCGGGGACCGGTGCACCTCGCCGCCCCCGGCCGCACGTTCGACATCCGTCCCGGGGGAGGAACCCGTTGAGTACACCTGACCAGCCGACGCGCGCCGGGCGTCGACGACGGTCCCTGACCGCCGCCATCGTCCTGGTGCTGGCGACCGTCCTGGCCGCCGTCAGCGCCTGCGGGGACTCGAGCACCGGCGGATCGACCACCGCGGGGTCGACCTCCGCCGCCGATCAGAAGATCACCATCAGGTTCCTGTCGTACAACTACGGCACGCCGGACATCGGCGGCCAGGGGACGCAGGCCCTGATCGACGCGTTCGAGAAGGCACACCCGAACATCACCATCAAGCCGCAGGGCGTCGCCGTGGCCGACGTGCTGACCCGGCTGCAGACCGACACCGCGGCCGGCTCGCCGCCGGACGTGGCCCAGATCGGCTGGAGCAAGATGGCGGCCGCCTACGACCTGCTGCCGATCGTGCCCGTGCAGAGCATCCCGGCCAAGGCGGACTGGGACGCCGCCATGGCCGGTTTCAACCAGCGCCTGCTGTCCGCCGTCGCGGTGAACGGCCAGGTCAAGGCGATTCCCTACACCATCTCGATTCCGGTGATCTTCTACAACGCGGACCTGTTCCGCAAGGCCGGCCTCGACCCGACCAGGCCGCCGACGACGATCGACGAGGTCAAGGCCGACGCGCTCGCCATCAAGGACAAGGCGAGCGCGCAGGGCGCGTACTTCGCCGTCGTCGACTCCGGCAAGTCGGACTACCTGACCCAGTCCCTGATCGCCAGCAACGGCGGGCGCGAGGTCGGCGCCGACGGCCAGCCGGCCTTCGACCAGCCGCCGGCCGTGGCCGCGCTGACCGCGATGCAGGATCTGACCACCTCCGGCGCGCAACCGGCGATCACCGCCACGAACGCCGTCGCCGCCTTCTCCGCCGGCAAGCTCGGCATGCTGGTCGGCAGCACCGCCGTCGCCGTCAGCCTGGCGAAGGCGGCGAAGGGCAGGTTCGAGCTGCGCAGCACGGGCTTCCCGAGCTTCGGCGGCCGTCCCGCGGCGCCCACCTACTCCGGTGCCGGGCTCGCCGTGCTGGCCAAGGACGAGGCGCACCAGCAGGCCGCCTGGGAGTTCATCAGGTTCCTGACCTCCCCGGAGGGCTTCACGATCATCACGTCGAAGATCGGCTACCTGCCCCTGCGGCCGAGCCTCGCGACCGACCCGAAGTACCTCGCCACCTACTTCGCCACCAACAAGCTGCTGTCGCCGGCCCTGGCACAGCTCGATCACGTCAGCCCGTACCAGTCGTTCAGCGGCAAGCGGGCCAGCCAGGCCGTCGTCGCCCTGCAGGACGACGCGGTGGAGCCCATCGTGCTGCGCGGGGCCAAGCCGGCGTCGACCCTGTCGTCGGTGGCCGGCCAGGTGCGCGGCGTCCTCGCGCAGAAGTGACCGCATGACCGTTTCCACCCTGGAGGCGGGGGAGCGTGGCGCGGCCCACGCCCCCCCGGGCGCACGTGCCCGCGCCCGTCCCTGGCTCTACCTGAGTCCGCTGGTCGTCGCGCTGCTCGTGTGGGTGTACGGGCCGCTGGTGTTCACCGCGGTGCTGAGCTTCATGAGCTGGAACCTGACGGACACCCATCTCTCGTGGCTGGGAACGGCCAACTACGCCCGGCTCGTCGACGGCCGGGATTTTCCGCGCGCCGCGCGCAACACGCTCGTCTTCGCGGCCGTGTTGCTGCCGTTCGCCACGGTCGTGCCGATGTCGCTGGCCATCGCGCTGTGGAAGCGGCCCGGTCGGGTGAGCTCCGTCTACCGGGCGCTGCTGTTCCTGCCGGTCGTGCTGGCACCGGTGGCGATGGCGATCACCTGGCAGTTCCTGCTCGACCCGCTGTCCGGGCTGGTCAACGTGATCACCGGCCGGCTCGGCCTCGGCACCCACAACTGGCTTGGCGATCCGGCCACCGCGCTGTACGCGGTCGGGTTCATCACCGCGGCCAAGGTCGTAGCCCTCAACGTCCTGCTGTTCGGCGCGTCGCTGGCGAGCCTCGACCGCGGCCTGCTGGAGGCGGCGGCGCTGGACGGCGCCACCGAGTGGGAGATCACCCGGCATCTGGTGCTGCCGCACCTGCGGCGCACCATCGTCCTGCTGGGGATGCTCTCCCTGGTCGTGGTGTGGCCGTGGATCTTCGCCAACGTCGCCGTGCTGACCCAGGGCGGCCCGGACGGTGCCACCGACAACGTCTACTACCGACTGTTCACCTACGCGTTCACCTTCTTCGACGCGGGCACGGCGTCCGCCGCGGCCGTGTTCATCACCACCGCGCTCGCCGTCGTGCTCGGCATCGGCCTGCTGCTGACCGGACGGAGGCGCCGTGACTTCGCCTGATGCCGTGAGCCCGGTCGGCGTGAGCCTGGGCGGCGCGACGATCCCGCGGCAGAGCGGGGTCCTGGCGCCCACGGCGCCCGCCGGGACGTCGCCGGCCCGGCCGCGGCGCGCGGCGTCCCGGCGGGCGCGGCGGATCGCGGGGGCGGTCGGCCGGCACACGCTGCTGCTCGCGGCCGTGGCCGTGATGGTCCTGCCGGTGCTGTGGGCGCTGGCGGCGTCCTTCAAGACTCCCGGCGGCATCTTCGACGAGAACCCGCTGCCGATGTCGCCGACCCTGGAGAACTACCGGGTGGCCACCGGCGCGTTCCCTGTCTGGCGGCTGCTGCTCAACACGGCCGCGATGGCCGCCGGGGTCACGCTGCTGCAACTGCTCATCGCGGTGCCGGCGGCCTACGCGCTGGTCCGTTTCCCACCCCGGGCGCATCGGGTGCTGACGGCGCTCATCGTGATCACGCTGCTGGTCCCGCCGCAGTCCCTGATCATCCCGCTGTTCCTGATGATCTCGCACCTGGGCTGGCGCAACACCTATCCCGGACTGGTCCTGCCGCAGCTGTACGGGACGGGCCTGGCGGTCATCCTGTTGCGCGACCACGTCCGGGCGGTGCCACCGACCGTGCTGGGGGCGGCCGTCCTCGACGGCGCGCGGCCGGGGGAGGTGCTGCGCCTGGTGCTGCTCCCGCTGCTGCGGCCGGCGTTGGGCGCGGTCTCGATCCTGCTGTTCATCACCTCCTGGAACGAGTACCTGTGGCCGAGCCTGGCCGCGCCGGACATCGACCACGCCAGCATCCAGCCCGGCCTGGCCTTCTTCCTCACCCAGGAGGGCCCGGAGTACGGGCCGCTGCTGGCCGGCTCGATGCTCGCGACCCTGCCCATCGTCGCCGTGTACCTGGTCGCCTCCCGCCGCGTCACCGACGCCTTCATGCACTCCGGAATCAGATGACGGACCTGGGACGAGAGATGACGGACACCGCCGACCCGACGACCGCCAGTCCGACCGCGGCCCCTCGTGCCGACGTCCCCCCGCAGGCATCGCGGCGAGACCGGTCCGCGGCGGCCGAGGCCGCGCCGGACGGGATCACGCTGACCGGCGTCGAGAAGCGGTACGGCTCCCACCCTGCGCTCGACGTGCCGCACCTGGGGGTGCCGGCGGGGTCGTTCACGGTCGTCGTCGGCCCGTCGGGCTGCGGGAAGTCGACCGGTCTGCGCATCATCGCCGGGCTGGAGACGGCCGACCGGGGGCGGGTGCTGCTCGGCGGCGTCGACGTCACCGACGCGCCGCCGGGGGAGCGCGGGGTCGCGCTGGTCTTCCAGGACTTCGCGCTGTACCCGCACATGACCGTCGAGCGCAACATCGACTTCAACCTGCGGCTGGCGGCCCGGCACGACCGGCGCTCCGGGCTCAGCCGCGCCGAGATCTCCACCCGGGTGGCCGAGGTCTGCGCGATGCTCGGGCTCACCGACCTGCGCCGGCGGCTGCCCCGGCAGCTCTCCGGCGGGGAGCGCCAGCGGGTGGGCCTGGCGCGGGCGATCGTGCGCCGCCCTGCCGTCCTGCTGCTCGACGAGCCGCTGTCGAGCCTCGACGCGCTGCTGCGCCAGCGGGCGCGGGCGGAGCTGGTCCGGCTGCACCGGGAACTCGGCAACACCGTCGTGCTGGTCACCCACGACCAGCTGGAGGCGTTGTCGATGGGCACGAACCTGGTGGTGATGAACGGCGGCCGGGTCGCCCAGACCGGGCCGCCGGAGCAGGTCTACCACCGGCCGGCGGACACGTTCGTCGCGACGTTCCTCGGCAGTCCGCCGATGAACCTGCACACCGCCGAGCCAACCGGTGACGGTCGGGTCCTGACCGGGGCGGGGCTGTCCGCGCGGCTGCCCGCGACGCCGGCGGCCCGGTCCGGGCCGCTGCCGACGCCGGTGCTGGTGGGCTGGCGCCCGGCCGACGGAACGCTGGAACCGGTGAACGAGGACGACCCGGCCGCGGGCTCCACCGTGACGCCGAACTCCGCCGCGCCGCCGTGCCCCGCCGGGGCGCCTGCCTCCGGCGGGGCGCCGGCCGGGGACGAGACCGGTGTCGTGGTGCGCGGTGTCGCGGACGTCGTCGAGTTCACCGGTGACGGCACCGTGGTGACCTGTGTGAGCGCCGCCGAGGGCGGCGGCCAGTGGGCGGTGAGCGTGCGCGGGCGGGACCGGGTGCCGGCGGTCGGTGCGGCGGTGCGGGTACACGTCCCCGCCGACCGGGTCCACCTGTTCGACCCGACCGACGGACGCCGCGTCGACGGATAAGCCGGGTCCCGATTCCGCCGGCGCCGGCGGAATCGGGAATACCTCTGCCTGACAAACGCGCCGGGTCGCCGCCCGGCGCGTTTGTCATTGTCGCCGACGACGGACTACATTCGACCGGATACCGACGTGACCGGCGTCTCCTTTCACTGGTCCGTCCCCTGTGGCGATAGATCGATTGCATCGATCCTTTCGTCTTGACGCTGGACCGGCCGGGCGACAGACTCAATTCAGGGTTTATGAGTATCGCCTGAACCTCCGCACCCGGCCGCTGTGGCTTTTGCCGCGGCCCGTCCATTGCCTCCGCCTTGTGGGCGCCGGATCCTTTCCTGTCAGCGGGGGCCGGCCGGCAGCGTTTCCGGCCGGCCGCCCGCCGCCCTGGATCGGCGGCGCCGAAGACCCCTCACCACCTGCCCGGACGCCGACCGTGGCGCGCGTGCTCCCGCCCGCCCAGCCACCGCCGGCCCGAATCCGCGCCACCTGCCGATCCGGACGGAAGGACCCGCACGTGAACACCACGACGACCGACCCCGCGGCGACCGCCTCCACCACGCCCGCCGCCGGCTCGATGTCCCTTGACGACGCCATCCTGGCCTCGTTCATGCCGGAATCCCGGCACAACCCGTATCCCGCCTACGACGTGCTGCGCGAGGCCGGTCCGTTCGTGCCCGGACCGTTCAATCTGCAGATCGTCTCCCGCTATGGTGAGGCCGACGCCATCCTGCAGGACTCGGGCTGGAGCCACGCCCAGGAGCCGGAGTTCCTGCACCCGAAGAGCGACGGCACGGACCTGCCCGCGTCGTTTCTGTGGATGGAGCCGCCGGACCACACCCGGCTGCGCCGCCTGGTCAGCAAGGCGTTCACCGCCCGGGGTCTGGAGTCGCTGCGGGGCCGGGTGAAGGAGGTCGCGACCGAGGTCGTCGACAGCGTGATCAAGGCCGGTGAGGTCGACGTCGTCGAGGAGCTCGCCTACCCGCTGCCGCTGACGATGATCGCCGAGATGATCGGCGTGCCGCGCGAGGACCACGACTCCGTCCGGGCCATGTCCGCCGGCATCGCCCGCGGCCTGGACCCCGACACACTGCTGACCGACGAGGAGCTCCAGTCCCGCTACGACGGGGCCGCGCACTTCCGCGACTACTTCGAGCGCCTCGTCGCCGAGCGCCGCGCCCACCCGAAGGACGACCTGATCACGGCGCTGGCCCAGGTCGAGGCCGAGGGCGACCGGCTGACCACCGGCGAGATGATCGCCACCCTTACCGTCCTGCTCGTCGCCGGGCACGAGACGACGGTGAACCTGCTGGCCAACGGCGTGCTGTCGCTGACCCGCAACCCCGACCAGTTCGAGGTGCTCAAGCGCGACCCCGACCTGGCGCTCGCCGCCGTCGACGAGCTCATGCGCTACGACGGCCCGTCGCACGCGACGACCCGGATGGCCGTGCGGGACATGGAGATCTCCGGGCACGCCTTCAAGGAGGGCGACGGCGTGCTGATCCTGCTCGCCGCCGCCAACCGGGACTCGCGGGTCTACGAGAACCCGAACCGGCTCGACCTGACCCGCTACGCCCGCTCGAAGACCATTCCCCGCCACCTCGGCTTCGGTGTCGGCCTGCACTACTGCATCGGCGCGCCGCTGGTCCGCCTGGAGATGGAGTGCATGCTGCGGGAGCTCGCGCGCCGCGCCCCGGTCATGACACTGCTGGCCGACCCGCCCCCCTACCGGCCGAACATCGTCGTCCGCGGCATCGCCGAACTGCCCGTCCGCTTCGAGGCCCCGGCGGCATGACCCTCGCGGCGGCGGGAGGCGCGCGGTGACGAGTCTCGACACCGACGCCCGACGAGCAGGCGGGACCGGCGCGACCGACGGTGCCGGCCCCGCCCTGGGGCTCGCCGGCGACGTCGTGGGCTTCGACGCCTTCGAGCCGACCCACCGAGCCAACCCCTATCCCAGATACCAGGCCATGCGGGAGCTCGCGCCGTTCTGCCCGATCCGCCTCGGCGCGGCCCGGGTGACGCTGGCGACCAGGTACGACGAGTGCGCCGCGGTCCTGCAGGGAGCGCAGTGGGGTCGCGCCTACGACGAGGGGCTGAACTCGTTCCGTCCCGGCGTCGATCTCGGCGAGGTACCCGGCGGATCGTTCCTGACGATGGACCCGCCCGACCACACCCGCCTGCGCGGGCTGGTGAGCAGGGCCTTCACGCCCCGGGCGAGCCTGGCGGAGACGCCGTTCGTCGAGCGGGTCGTGACCGACCTGGTCGACGCGGCGCTGGCCGCCGGCGGGCTCGACGTGGTCGCCGACCTGGCCCGGCCGATGTCGCTCGCGGTGATGGGACGGCTGCTCGGCATCGCGACCGCCGACGCGTCGCCCCTGCTGGACTGGATCCAGGGGATCACCCGCGGCACCGACCCGGACTCTCTGCTCAGCCCTGACGAGATCGCGGCGCGCACGGCCTGCGCCCGGGACCTCGGCCGCTTCCTGCTCGACCTGATCGCCGAGCGGCGCGAACGGCCGCGCGAGGATCTGGTGAGCCGGCTGGCCGCCGTCCAGCGCGACCAGGGGTCCCTCACCGTGCGCGAGGTCGTCGAGCTGGTCGCGCTGCTGCTCGCGGCGGGACTCGACACGACGGCCAACCTGGTCGCGAACGGGACGTTGGCGCTGCTGCGCCATCCCGACCAGCTGGCGCTGCTGCGGGCGCGCCCGGACCTGCTGCCGGCCGCGATCGAGGAGATGCTGCGCTACGACCCGCCGTCCCAGTTCGTCACCCGGGTGGCGCTCACCGACACCACCGTCGGTGAGCACCGGTTCCGCCGTGGCGACGGGGTGGTGGTGCTCAGCGCGTCCGGGCACCGTGATCCCGCCGCTTTCCCCGATCCCGACACGTTCGCCGTCACCCGCTACGCGGCGTCCCCACCCGCGCGCCGCCACCTCGGGTTCGCGCTCGGGCTGCACGTCTGCCTCGGCGCTCCGCTCGCCCGGGTCCAGGCTCAGGCCGCGATCGGCACCCTGGTCCGCCGCGGCGGCGCGCTGTCGCTCGCGACCGAGGACGTCACCTACCGACCGAACGCCGCCCTGCGCGGCCCGCAGTCCCTGCCGGTGAACCTGACCGGCGCCCCCACCTAGAGACACCCGGCGCGGCTGGTCCCGCGGCCGGTCCGACATCGCGAGGAGCACCTCGGCCATGCACAGCTTCGACGTCTTCCACCACTACGAACGCAAGCACTGGCGGTTGGCGGACGTGCCGTGGGACACGATCCGCAGGGACCTGGTCCGGCCCGAGTACGTCACGATGGCCAAGAGCGCGGTGATGGGTGAGGCGAACTCCATCGCCGCCCAGCACGGGTTCCTCAACGAGTTCGACGACTACGACTTCTCCGCGTTCGTCGCGGTCTGGGGCTACGAGGAGCTCCAGCACCACTTCGCGTTCCGGACCTGGCTGAACGCGGTCGACGCGGAGGTGCGGGAGTCGGCCGTCTCGGCGATGCGCGCGCCGTACGACCCGGGCACGACGCCATGCGCGACGCTCGCGACGAACATCATCTCCGAGCTGACCGTGAACCACGTGTACCGGGCGGTCGCGTCCTGGGTCGAGGAGCCGGTGCTCGCCGGCATCATGCTCAACGCCAGCCGGGACGAGGCCGGGCACGCCCGGGAGTTCCTGCACTTCGCCCGGATCCGGCTCCAGCGGCACCCCGAGGAACTGCCCTCGGTGCTCGAGACGCTGCATGTCTACACCGGCGAGCAGCGGATCAAGCATCCGGTCGGGGTGTTCAAGAGCGAACTGGTCGCCCTGCGCGACCACGAGACCATCGACACCGCCTTCGAGATGTTCCTGGAGAAGGTCGCCGATGCCGGCGAGCTGGACAAGCTCCAGGACAACATCCGCCGCGCGTTCTCCGCGCTGACCGGGATGGACGTCAGCTCCAACGCCCGGGTCCGCCGCCGCCTCGCCGAAGCGCTCGCATGACGGCCCCCGCCGACGCCGACGGCTTGGAGGCCATCGACCTGCCCTGGTACGTCCTGCCGGACTACCAGTGCTTCGGCTGCTCCCCGCACAACCAGCACGGCCTGCGGCTGCGGTTCACCCATCACGGCGACGGACTGCGGACGACCTTCCGCCTCGGGCGGCCGTACGAGTCCTACCCCGGCGTGGTCCATGGCGGGCTGCTCGGCGTCATCGCCGACGAGATCATGGGCAACCTGATCGTCCTGCGGACCGGGCAGATCCCGTTCACCACCGGCATGCGGCTGCGTTACGTCCATCCGGTGGCGGTCGGCGGCGATTACGAGTGCGTCGCCCGGGTCCGCGACGACAGCACCGGCACGCTGCTGCACGCCGAGTCCGACATCCGCACCCGGGACGGCGAGGTGGTCGCCACCGCCACCGCCAGCTACCGGACCGTCTCGCTGGACGCCGCCCGCGGACGCGTCGCCCTCGACGAGCCCGAGGTCGACGACCTGCACCGCGCCCTGGCGGCCGCGACCACCGCGTCCGCGTCCACCAGCGCCGCGCCTGTTTCCACCCGCACCGTCGCCGGGACCACCGTGGTCGCCGGCGAGCCGACCGAGATCACCGTGGAGGACTCCCATGCCCGTGTCGACTGACGAGCTGATCAGCGAGATCACCGAGATCGTGGCCGAGGAGCTCGGCGTCGAGGTCGACACGGTGTCGGCCGACGCGGACCTGCGCACCGTGCAGGGCGCCGACTCGGTGAAGGTGCTGCGGGTGATCGCCCGCATCGAGCGCGCCCGCGACGTCGAGCTGGAAGACGAGGCCGTCTTCGGCGCCTCGACGATCCGCGAGGTCGCCGAGGTCCTGCACCGCGCCCTCGCCGAAGAAGCGCGCGTATGACCACCGTGACCGGCTCCGCCGCCGGGACCACCGCCGCCACCGTGGAAGCCGCCGCCGCTACCGTCGCCGCCGCGGCTGACGAGGCCGCCCCGGCGGCGCAGACCGCGCAGACCAACCAGCACTACGACCTCGACCCGCGGATCTTCGGGCTGTTCCTCGACCCGTTGCGCAAGTACTCCTCGGGGTACTACCGCGAGCCCGGCCTGACCCTCGAGCGGGCGCAGGAGGCGAAGCTGCGCTGGGTCGCCGGCCAGCTCGGGCTGCGCGGCGGCGACCGGCTGCTCGACGTGGGCTGCGGCTGGGGCGCGCTGATCCTGTTCATGGCCCGGGAGTACAACGCCCGGGTCGTCGGGATCAGCCCGGCCGGCAACCAGCACGGCTACATCGCCGGGCGGGCCGTGGACCTGGGCGTCGCCGACCGGGTCAGCACCGTACAGGGCTACTTCGAGCACGCCGCCCTGCCCGCCGGCCCGTTCGACGCCGTGACGATGCTCGGCTCGATCGTGCACATGCCTGACCTGGTCCACGTGATGCGCCGCGCTCGCTCCCTGCTGCGCCGCGGCGGCCGGTACTACGTCTCCGAGACGTGCTTCCGCAACGCGGCGGCCCGAGACGAGTTCGACCGCCGGGCGGGCACCGAGTTCGTCCGCAACTCCATCTTCGGCTGGGGTGACATGCGCCCGCTGTCCGACCTGGTGCGTGCGGCCGAGGACGCCGGCTTCTCCGTCGTCGGTGTGGAGGACCTCACCGACGACTACCGGCTCACGATCGACGACTGGATCACGAACGTCGACCGCAGCGCCGAGGAGATCGACCAGATCCGGCCGGGCATGGCCGCGACCCTGCGCCACTACCTCGAGGTGGCGAACGCCGGCTGGGGCTACACCACCAAGCACTACGCGCTTGTCTGCCAGCGATCGCGCTGAGGCCGCCCGCCTGCCCGCCCGTTCCGTCGACCGGCCGCGCCCGTCGGCCGGTCGCCGCGTCGTCCACCGTCCAGGAGGAAGAGGACAGATGACCACCACCGTTCCCCGGGCAGTGGCGGAACCGGCGGGCCAGGCCGCCGGTCCGCTGCTGCCGCCCGCCGACCTCGCGCAGGCCGTCGGCTCGTTCATGCGCTCGTCGCCCGTCACCCGCCGGTGGGACGTCGAGACGGCGTTCAGCTGGTCGTCGGTCGACGGCGGCCGGCTCACCGAGGGCCAGCGCTCCGCCGTCGCCTTCATCACCTACATCGAGGACCACCTGCCGGGGTACTTCGGCCTGTACGCGCGGCGCTTCCCGCTCGACGAGTCGGTCGACGTGGCCACCTTCGTCCACAACCGCGAGCTGTACCACTTCACGGTGCGCTGGGCGCAGGAGGAGGACAGCCACGCCCGGGCCCTGTTCGAGTACCAGGTCGCGGCCGGCATCAGCGAGCCCGACCGGCTGCGCGACGAGCTGGGCCAGGAGGGGCGCAAGCCGTTCACCATGCCCCACGAGCACGCCATCTCGCTGTTCGCTTACGCCCTGGTCCAGGAGAAGGCCACCCAGATCTACTACCAGTCGCTGCGATCCGTTGTCGACGAACCGGTGCTCATGGACGTGCTGGGCCGGCTCAGCAAGGACGAGGCCCGGCACTTCACGTTCTTCGCGGACGTGGTCGAGCGCAGCCTGCGCCTCTACGGCGACCAGGTCGTCGAGCCGATCCGGGACGTCATCGCCGGGTTCCGGATGCCGCTGGCCGACACGCTGCGCGGCTACTGGCGCTGGGCGCTGAAAATCGCCGACACCGCGCACTACGACCACACCGACGCCTACGAGCACCTCATCCGGGTCGTCAACCGCGCCGTCGACGCCCGCACCGACCGGGTCGACGAGCTGGCCAGGTTCGTCGCCGCCTGCCGCACCCCCGCGGCCGCCGGCCAGGCATCGTAGGCGGCGGGCGAGATGGGCGCACTGGACGGCAAGGTCGCGGTGATCACCGGAGCGACCAGCGGCATCGGGGCCCGCACCGCCGAGGTGTTCGTCGCCGAGGGGGCGAGCGTCGTGCTCGGCGGGCGGCGGACGGGACCGGGGGAGGAGCTCGCCGCGGCGCTCGGCCCGCGGGCCAGGTTCGCCCGTGCCGACGTCCGCGTCGAAGCCGACATCGAGGCGCTGACTGCGGTCGCGGTGGACGCGTTCGGCGGCCTCGACGTACTGGTCAACAACGCCGGGCAGGGTGTCGAGGCGCCGCGTCCGCTGCCGGAGGCGGACCTCGCGGCGTTCCTCGACACGCTGGCCGTGCACGCCGGCGGCATGTTCCTCGGCATCAAGCACGCGGCTCGGATCATGATCCCGCGCGGGTGGGGCAGCATCATCAACATGTCGAGCATCGGCGCGCACCGGGCGGGCTGGTCGGACATCAGCTACTCGACGGCCAAGGCCGGCGTGCTCCAGCTGACCCGCTCGGCGGCCGTCGAACTCGGCCCGCACGGCATCCGGGTCAACAGTGTCTCGCCCGGGCCGATCCCGACCGGCATCTTCGCCAAGAACGCGGGCGTCGACGCCGAGCGGGCCGACCGGACCGCCGGCCTGCTGGAGCCGCTGTTCGCCGAGGCGATGGCGGCCCACCAGTCCATCCCGCGGGCGGGACGGGCCGACGACGTGGCCGCGGCGGCCCTGTGGCTCGCCACGGACGCGTCGTCCTTCGTCACCGGTCAGGACCTCGGCGTTGACGGCGGGATCTCGGCCGGCCGCCCGGTCGCCGTCGCCGTCGAGGAACGCCGCCTGCTCGCGAAGGCGTTCGCCGCCCTACCCTCCTGACCCGTCCCCATCCGTCCTGACGCGTCCCTGACCTTGTGCCTCGTCCCTGACCTTGTGCCTCGTCCCCGGCCACCCGGGGATCCCCGGTCCCACCCCTACCTGACCCGGGGGCCGGTTGCCGCCGCCGGTTCGTGCGCCACCGAGAGGTCCGCGTCGTCGGACTGGCTGACGATGCGGTCACGGCCCGTGCGCTTCGCCGTGTACAGGGCGTCGTCCGCGCGGGTCAGCAGGTCGCGCAGGTCGGCGTCGCTGGAGCGCAGCGTGGCCAGGCCGATGCTGAGCCGGATGTCGAGCGGCCCGGCGGAGGTCCGGACGGGCTCGGTGACCAGGTCGCGCAGTCGCTGCCCGAGAGAACGGGCGGTGGCCTCGGTGGCGGACATGAGCACGCCGAACTCCTCACCGCCCAGCCGGCCGAGGACGTCCTCGCGCCGGAACGCCCCCCGCATGCGCCGGGCGATCTCGGCGAGGACCTCGTCACCCACGAAGTGCCCGTGGGTGTCGTTCACCCGTTTGAAGTGGTCGATGTCGATCATCGCCGCGCTCAGCGGCGCGCCGATGGCGGCGTGCGCGGCGACGATCCGCTGTGCCTGCTCCAGGAAGTCGCGCCGGCTGGCGAGGCCGGTCAGCTGGTCAACGGCGGCCAGGCGCTGCACCCGTTCGAACAGCTGGGCGTTCTGCCAGCCGACGACCGCCTGGTCGAGCACGGTCCGGGCGATCTGCACGCGTGTCTCGCCGTAGGCGTCCGGCGTCCGGGAGGCGAGCGCGACCACCGCCCGGATGTCGTCGGACAGCGTGACCGGGATCATCATCCAGCTGCGCGCCGGGCCCGACCAGCCGGGCAGGTCGACGCCGTCCTCCGTCGTGAGCACCGTGCCCTGCCGGGCGGCGCGGATGAGGGGATGGCCGGCGGCGGGACGCAGCTCCTCGCCGGCCACCTCCTCGGCCACGTCGCCGTGCACCGACATGATCCGCACCGCGTCGTCCGCCGGGGTCAGCACCCACGCGGCGTCGAACGGGAGGACCGGCCGCGCCGCCGTCAGCACCCGGCCGAGGACGCCCCGGGTGCTGAGCGTCGAGGTCGCCTGCAGGGTGACGTCCCGGATCATCTCGGCCAGGTCCCGCTGGCGGCGCTCGGAGACGACCATCGTCTGCAGCCGCGCGGCCTCGGCCATGTGCAGCGCCAGTCCGACCTGCTTGGCGAGCGCGCCGAGGATGCGGGCGTCATCCTCGTCGAACAGCCCCTTGGCGACCCGGCTGTCGACGTAGACGACCCCGCTGCGCCCGGCACTGACGGGGACCGGGGCGGCGAGGATGCTACGCAGCCCGTACTGGACCGCGCTGCGCGACCCCAGCACGGCCCCCTGGTCGGTGCCGGTGACCACCAGCGCCCGCTGCTCCGCCCGCACCCGTTCGACGACCGTCGTCGCGAAGCCGCGCGGGACGGCGGCCGGCGGTCCCTGGACGTCGCGCTGGTCGGCCGCGCGCTGGTCGGCCGCGCACTGGGCGTACAGGGTGAGCGGCTGGTGGGCGTCGTCGGTGCCGCCGGCCGGCAGCAGCAGGTACGCGCGCTCCGCGCCCAGGATGCCGATGATCTCGTCGAGGGCCACGGCGACGACGGACTCCGGCGTCGAGGAGCGTCCGACCGACGCGCTGACCTGGAGCACGGCCTCAAGACGGCGGCGGTCCCGGGACGCTGCCGACCGTGACGTCCCGAACAGCGAGGTGCGAGATGCCTCGTCGGTCAGCCCGAACTCGTCGCGTACCCGGGCACGCTGGCGAAGCCAGCCCTGATGCCCGGCCAGGGCCATCGCCAGCTCCGCCTCGATCGCGGCGCGCTCGTTCTCCCCGACACCCCGCAGGCAGCGCGCCCGCGTCACCAGCAGGTCGAAGCGGATCACGGGTGCGTCGAGGTGATGCGCCCGACGCTCCGCGGTCTCCACCAGCCGGAGCGCGTGGTCGTAGTCGCCGGCGAGCTCGCTCGCGGCCGCCCGTAGCGCGCACAGCTCGGCGGCGAACAGCGGGTACGCGGCCGCGGATCGGGCGTCGCGCAGCGCCTGTCGCGCCACGCGCAGGCATCGCTCGCGGGCCGGACCGGGCGGTACCCGCCGCGCCTGCTCCAGCCGGCCCCGTGCCTTCACGATCGTGAAGTGGCGGAAGAACCTCGGTATCCGCCCGACGGAGCGCTCGACGGCCTCGCCGGCCTCGACGGCGGCGTCGAAGGCGGCCCCGGTCTCGTCGCCCGAGGCTTCCAGATCGGTGAGGTCGGCGCAGATCAGGTACCGACGCAGTCGCTCGGCGGCGGGTTCGGCCGCCAGCGCCTCGAGATCGGGGTGCGTGACCGGTGGCTGGCCGAGCAGGTGGGCCAGGCGCGCCCGCAGGACAGCGAGATCGGTCCGCAACGCCTCGTCGTCCGGCCTGGACTCGCAGTGCTCCCACGCCATCCGGGTCTCGCCCCGCAGCGCGAGGCTGCGGACAAGCGTCGAGTAGCTGCTCTCGGAGTAGTAGGTCTCGATCCAGCGCCCACCACGGCGGAATGCCTCGGCGCAGTCGCGCTCACCCGTCACGCCGCGGCTCCCGAGGATGATCAGCGCGATGGAGGTGTAGAGCATGATCTTTGTCTGCACCGCCGGGTCACCGCTGCGGTCCGCGAGGTCCCGCAGCCGTGGAACGTCGCGCTCCACCCGCCGTCGGCGTCCGAAGTCGGCCGCGACCATCGTGCGGGCGGCGCGGCCGCACAGGTACTCGTCGCCAGACCCGAGCCGCCGCCCCGGATACAGCGCCGACGTGGCGAAGGCCAGCATGGGACCGATCCGCCCTCCGAGCCATTCGCTCTCCACGCCGAGCTCATAGAGGCCGCAGCGGATGGCGTGCAGCTCCCGATCCTCGCCCCGGGCGCCACCGAAACCGGTCCAGGGCCAGCGGCAGGCGAACGCCGCCAGCCACCGGCCGAGGCAGACGACCACCGCGGCAACGGGATTCGCCGGTACGCCCCGGCCGATCTCGGCCAGTCCCTGGTGCACGTACTCCAGGGCCGCGGCGGTCCGGAACGTGGCGAAATCGATCTTGGAGAGGGCGAGGAAGTCCCGGGCCCGACGCCGGCGATCGGTCTGCGTGCGCAACGCGCGGGCGAAGTGCAGGCGCGCGTCGTCGGGTTCGATCGTCCGCGAGCAGGCGAAGGCGAAGCCCTCCTCAAACTCCGCGTCCGGTTCGAGGCCCGCCTCCAGGGCCGCGGCCTGCGCCGCCCGGTAGAAGGACACCGCCTCGTACGGTGCGGACGCGGCGAGCGCGGCCGCGGCCGCCTCGGCCGCCGCCCGGAAACGATGTGCCGGGGCGATCCCCCCGGCGATCGCGTGCCGGGCCCGCTCGTAGGTCCAGCTGTCGCCGCGGGCCTCGTTCGCCTCCAGCGCCTCGACGACGCGCCGGTGCACCGCGGCCCGCTCGGGCGGGCTCATCGTCGACAGCAGAGCCTCGTGCACGCAGTCGTGCACGAACGACCAGCGGCCGTCGCCGTTGTCCCGGACGAGCTGATGCGCCCGGGCCCGCGCCGCCGCCGTCGCGACCCCGATCGGGGAGCGGCCGGTCACCGCGGCGACCAGCGTGAGGTCGAAGGTGCGGCCGAGCACCGCCGCCGTGCCCAGGACGGCCACCGCCGTCCGGTCGAGCGCGTCCACCCGGTGCCGGATCAGGTCGAGGACCTGCTTGGGTAGCCGCAGCGTGTCGAGACCCGCCCGGTCCACGACGTATCGCCCCCAGTCGGGGCGGATGAGACCGGCGTCGATCACCGCTCGCAGATACTCGACCATGGTCAACGGATTTCCCGACGAGCGCACGGTGAGGTCCCGGACGAACGCGCTGTCGGTGATCTCGCCGAGGTAGCCGCGCACGACCTCGGCCGCCTCGTCCTCGCCCAGCGGTCCGAGCTCGATGTCCCAGCTGGTCGCGCAGCCGGGCGCCAGCCGCCGCGAGGGGTCGCGGGTCGAGGCGACGATCAGCAGCGGGACCGGGTCCGCGGCGGCGGTCAGGTCCTCCAGCACGCGGCGGTCCGCGGGGCCCAGCCACTGGACGTCGTCGATGCAGAGGACCATTCCGCCGGACAGCCGGGCGAAGCGGCGCATGCACTCGACCATGGCCATGCGGTAATGAGCGTCCTCGGCGTCCGGGACTCCCGCCCCCGGGCCGCCCACCCCCATCAACGCCCCGAGGGCGGGACTGGCGCGGGCGAGCTCCACCGCGTCGGCGCCCGCCGCCGCCACCTTGCGCGCACGCAGCTCCCGCGCCACCGGCTCGGGCTCGTCCGCCATCCGGCGCATCCAGTCGTCGGACAGGCCGCGCAGCAGGGCCAGCGGGGCGGCGGCGTCCGCGGCGCACCGGCCGCGGACGACGGCGGGTGTCGACGTCAGGCCGCGCGTGGCCAGCAGGTCCATGATGAGGGCGGTCTTGCCGACACCCGCCTCGCCCGCGATGGTCACGACCCCGGACTCACCGGCCATGCAGCGATCCCAGGCGCGTGACAGGATCCGACGCTCGCGGTCGCGGCCGATCAGCTGGCCCGCGCTGAGCCGGACCGGCGCGTGGCCGTCGCCCGCGCCCGTGCCCGCGCCCGAACCGCTGGGCGCGAACGGCATGAGTGCGGCGATGACCTCCCGCGCCGACTGGAACCGGTCGTCCGGCTCCTTGGTCAGCAGCCGGTGGACGACGGCGGCGAGCTCGGCGGGCACGTCCGCGCGCGACTCGGCCAGCGGGCGGGGCTCCGCCACCGCGTGCTGGCGGAGCAGCTCCGCGACGTCGTCCGCGGCGAACGGTGGGCGGCCGGCGAGGCAGGTGTAGAGCACCGCGCCGAGGGCGTACAGGTCCGTACGCGGATCGACCGGCCGCCGCAGCACCCCGGACTGCTCGGGCGCGCCGTACACGAGCGTCCCGACGGCACGATCCGACGGCGCTTCACCGGCCCGGGTCATCAGCCCGAAATCGAGCAGGACGGCCCGGCCGTCCTCGCTCATCATGATGTTCGCGGGATTGACGTCCTGGTGCACGAGGCCGCGCTGGTGGGCTTCGGACAACGCCGCGGCCACATCACGCGCCATCCGTGCGGCGTCGGTGATTCCCAGCGGCCCGGCCGTGAGCCGCGTCCGCAGCGTTTCCCCCTCCACCAGGTCCATGACCAGGTAGGGGCGGTCCTCGACATGCCCGGCCGCCCATACCCGAGCAATGTTGGGATGCCGGATACAGGACAGGATCGTCGCTTCCCGGGCAAATGTCCGGGCAATGCCGTTGTCGGGAGCGATCGCCTGCAGGGCAACTTTCACGGCGTACTTCCGGGACGCCCGCTGCGCCCGATAGACGACGGAGTACGAGCCGCGACCTATCTCCGCTCCCATCTGCAGCCCAGGAACTTCCAGTCGCGCCACCCGGTCACCTCGCCGCCCTGTCTCCGGACGCCGTACGCGGCAATTCTTGCTCGACCTGGGACTGATCGCACTTCGGGTGGACGTCGAGGGGTCTGTCGCGGCCCGTCTCGTGAGCGAGACCGTGCGCCCGTGCGTCCGCGTGGTCCGGGCGGGACGGCACCGGCAGCGGGTCCGGCTCCGATGCGCGTGGCCGCAGGTCGCCCGGCCGGTCCTCACCGGCCGGGGCGGCCGGCCGGGCGCCCGCCGGATCGGCGGCGGCGCCCGGGACGGGCCGGGAACCGCCGGGAAGGAGGCGGGCGATCGCGTCGGAGTGCGAGGCGGCGAGAGGGCCGATCACGGCGAGGATCAGGACGTAGCCGGCGGTGAAGGGCGCGATGCGGGCGTCGAGGCCGGCGGCGGCCGCCAGTGAGGCGACGATCAGCGCGAACTCGCCGCGGGCGAGGACCGACAGGGTGATGGTGACCGCCGCGGTCATGTCCATGCGGTGGATGCGGGCGGCGACGAGGCCGGCGGCCGCGTTCAGCACCAGGGTCAGGACGATCGCCGCCAGCACGGGCCCGGCGACGGACCACACGTCCGCCGGCGCGATCCGCAGGCCGAACGCGAAGAAGAACAGCGCGCCGAACGCGTCGCGCAGCGGCACGACGAGTGGCCGCACCCGCCCGGCCACCGGGCTCGCGGCGAGGATGAGCCCGGCCATGAACGCGCCGATGGCATCCGAGACGCCGACCAGCTCCGCGCCGCCGGCCACGAGCACCGCGAGGCCGACGAAGCAGACGACGAGCAGGTCGTCATCGGGGTCGTCGACGAGCCGCGCGACGGTCCGCGCGCCCCACCGGGCGAGGGCGGCCAGCGCGAGCAGGAACGCGAACCCGCGCCCCACCTGCAGCGCCAGGTCTGTCATGCCGCTGGACCCCTTGATGATCGGCTGCAGCAGGGCCAGATAGAACGCGAGGAAGACGTCCTCGACGACGATGATCCCGAGGATCAGCGGGGTCTCCCCGCGGTTCATCCGCCGCAGCTCGAACAGCAGCTTGGTCACGATGGCCGACGACGAGATCCCGACGATCCCCGCCAGCGCGACGGCCTCGCGCTCGCCCCAGCCGAGCAGATGGCCGAACAGCAGGCCGCCGCCGACGTTGAGAAGCAGATAGCTGCCGCCGGCGAACAGCAGCCTCCGCCCGCCGCCGATCAGCTGATCGAGGTGGAACTCAAGCCCCAGGGAGAACAGCAGGAAGATCAGGCCGAGCGCGGCGAGGACCTTCAGTTCCCCCGGATCCTCGAACAGGACGAGTCCCGGAGTGTGCGGGCCGAGCAGGATTCCGGCGGCCATGAACACCGGAATGGTGGGCAGACCGATCCGCCTGCCGGCGCGGGCGAGCAGACCCGCGGCGAGAAACGAACCTCCAAGTGCGACCAGGGACCGTCCCAGCTCCACATACCCTCCTCGTCCGTGCCGGCCCGGCTGATCACGTGTCACTGGCCGGCTGATCATGCAGTCGGTCGGTTGCGGCGAACGTCTCGTCGTCCGCTGTCGTCAGGGGCCTCGACGCCGTCGACATCGGGTATCGACATCGGCATCGGCGTCGGCGGCGTTGTTGTCGTCGGCGTCGTGTCGATCAGTGCTGCTCGGTGGCGCGGCCGCGATCCCGCCGCGGACGTCGGGCGCGTCCCGGTCCAGGGCCGTCCCGTCCGGGAGGCGGCCCGGCCGGCGGAGCCGGGCGGCGCGTCTGCCACCCAGACGGCGTCCACGAGCACGTCCGGCGGCCCGAGGGGCGGACATGATGCCGCCTCCTCTCGGCGTGATGCCCCGTTTGCGACAAAGGAAACGGGCGAGCGGCGTGGCTCACACCGCGGTGCCGCCGGCGCGACGCCTCGTGCACTCCTCGGCACCAGGAACGGATGGGGCGCGGTCGTCAGGCCGGCGACCTGCGGCGACAGGGAGGAATGCGGTGGCCCGCGTCCTGGTCGGTTCGGTGCCTGTTCGAGCGAAATGGGCGAAACGCTAGGCTCTATTCCGCGGGGGTCAACCGGAATCCGAGGGGGCCACGGCAGTGACGGGTGTGGGTCGGCACGAGCCGACCGGCAAGTGGTGGAAATCTCTCGCGGAGGAGCGCGTACCGGTGGAGCTGAAAATCGATCAGCCGCACACGGCCCGCATGTATGACTATTACCTCGGGGGCAAGGACAACTACCCCGCCGACCGGGAGGCGGCCGAGCAGGCGATCGCCACGTTCCCCACGCTGCGCACCACCGCCCGCGCGAACCGGTCCTTCCTGCACCGGGCCACCCGGTTCCTGGCCGGCGAGGCCGGGATCCGCCAGTTCCTGGACATCGGAACGGGCATTCCCACCAGTCCTAACCTGCATGAGGTCGCGCAGGAGATCGCCCGGGAATCCCGCGTCGTCTATGTCGACAACGATCCCATCGTGCTCGCCGCGGCCCGCGCGCTACTGACCGGCACCCCCGAGGGGCGCACGGCCTACCTGGAGGCCGACCTGCACGACCCGGCGGCCATTCTCGCCTCCGCCGCGCTGCGTGAGACCTTCGACCTCGGTCGGCCGGTCGCGCTGTCCCTGATCGCCGTCCTTCACTTCTTCCCCGACGAGCGTGGGCTGCGGGACATCGTGCGCACACTGACAGGCGCGCTGCCCGCCGGCTCCTATCTCACGATCAGCCATGCGACCGGGGACTTCGCCCCCGAGCGGATGGACGAGCTCATCGGCATCTACCGCCGGCGCGGGCTGGCCGCCCAGGCCCGCGGCCGGGCCGAGATCGCGCGCCTGCTCGATGGGCTCGACCTGGTCGACCCGGGCATCTCCGTACTGCACCGCTGGCGGCCGGACTCCTCTGACGAAGCCGGCCTGACCGACGCCGAGATCGCAGGCTACGGGGTCGTCGCCCGCGTGCCCTGACGCCGAGAGGCCCACGCCGTCGCGTGCGGCGGGCGGAAGGGACGCCCCCCGAACGGCCCCTGGGGGACATGCGTCCCCGCAGGGTCAGCAGGCGGCGCTGGCCGACATCCCGTAGCCGCGTGCCAGTGGGCGGCCGGCGGGCGACGTCGTCGCCACCGGGAGGTGCCCAGACGGTGGGATCGCGCCGGTGAGCACCGCGGCCAGCGCCGTGATCGAGGCAGGGTCGGCGGAGTAGGTGGCCAGCCAGGCCGCGGGTGCCGGCGGTGCGTGGTACGGCGCGCCGGTGGACACGACGATCGAGCCGGGGGCGGCCCGCGCGGCCGACCCGTCCCCGGCCACCGTGACCGTCGCAGCCGCCCGTCCGCCGTTCGCCGGCGCCGCGATGCCCCGCGCCGCGAGGGCCGCGCGCAGCCGGGCCGCCGCCGTGGACGTGCCGACGACGGTCGCCGTCGAACCGGCGCGCAGAGGTAGGGCGCCGCAGTTCCGGGCCAGCAGCGTCACCGATCGGGACGCGATGCGCGCGGCCACGGCGGCACCGTCGGCGGCCGGTCGGGGCGACGCGTGCGCCAGGCGCCACTTCAGCCGCAGCACCCGGCGCACCGATTCGTCGACCCGGCCGGCGGGGACCCGCCCGGACCGGACCGCGCCGAGCAGGCCGTCGCGCGCCGCGACCAGATCCGGCGGCATGAGCAGCAGGTCGACGCCGGCAAGCACGGCCCGCACCGCCGCCTCGCCGGGGGAGTACCGCTTCGTGATCGCCGCCATGTTCAGCGCGTCGGTGACGACCACGCCGTCGAAGCCCAGCTCGTGGCGCAGCAGCGTCGTCACCGTCGCCGTGGACAGGGACGTCGGCGTGGCGGCGTCGAGGGCGGGAACGAGCAGGTGACCCACCATCACCATGGGCACTCCCGCGGCGATCGCCGACCGGAAGGGGGCCAGGTCCACCGCGGCCAGCCGCTCCCGCGACGCCGTCACCAGCGGCAGGTCCAGATGGCTGTCGACGGAGGTCGACCCGTGGCCGGGAAAATGCTTCGCCGCCGCCGCGACCCCGGCCGACGAGAAGCCGCGCACCGCGGCGGCGGTGAAGCGGGCGACGGCGGCGGGGTCGTCACCGAACGATCGTTCGCCGATCACCGGGTTCGCGGGGTTGGTGTTCACGTCCGCGTCCGGCGCGAAGTCGACGTTGACACCGAGCCCCCGCAGGTCCGCCCCGGTCACCCGGGCGGCGTCACGCGCGTCGTCGACCAGGCCACCCGCGCCCTGCGCCATCTGGTCGGGCAGCAGCGTCACCCCGTCCCGGATCCGCAGCACCGGCCCCTGCTCCTGGTCGGCGGCGACGAGCAACGGGATGGCCGACGCCGACTGGAGGCCCGCCGTCAACCCACGGACCTGGGCCGGTCCGACGATGTTGTCGGGCAGCGCGCCCGGCCCCGTCCCACCGGCGTCGAACAGGGTGACCCCACCGAGCCCGAGCGAGCGCACGGCGTCGGCCGCCGTGTCGGCGTGGGCCACGAGGCGATTGCCGGCGACGGCGCGCGGCGCCCGGTCCCCGGCGGACGTCCCGAACACGTAGCCCATGAGCAGCTGGCCGATCCGCGCCTCCAGGCTCATGCCCGCGAGCGTGGACTCGACCCAGCGCGACGCCGCGGCGTCGTCCGCCGCCAGCCCGTCGTCCAGCCCGCCGCCCGGCGCCTCGGTCGGCGAGGCCGGCCCGCCGGTGGCCGTCGAGCCGCCCGCCGCGGCACCGGCGGGCGAGGGGGTGATCGACCCCTCGGTGCCGATCGCGCGGCCGAGCGCCTCCCGTCGTGGGGCCTGCTGCCGATCACCGTCGGCGGAGCCGCCGCCCGCCGGGCGACACCCCGCCGCCACCAGGACGCCGACCACCAGCAGCGCCGCGGCGCACACCCGGCGCATCCGGCGACTCCGGTGCGTCCGGGGCGTCCGGCCGTGTCGGCGCGCGGCGTCGGAGGTCCCCGCGGGCACGGAGCTGGAGGGGACATTCATTGCCAAAAGGTTACGCGCACGGCGATCTCCGACCGCCCGGGCCGAGGCCGGACCAGCCGCCACCCGCCGACGGAGATGTCAGCGTGGCATGGCCGCCCGTCGCACGGCGGGGACCTCGCCGTCCGGGCTACCCACCCGACGTGTTCGCATTCTGCTAACAGTCGTCCAGCCGACCTCGCACGGCAGCCGGTCCCGCTTCGCCCGATTTGGCCTCTGCCATGGCCGGCAGGCCGGTGGCCAGGCAGAACGCAGATCGCCGCGGCTCGCAGACGGAAGCCGGGCGGACCGCCGTTCGCTGCGGGGGCAGGGTTCGCAACGCCTGGATGGGGGGGAACGGGACAACCTGTGCCCGCCAGCCGCCCGCCGGCATGTCACCCTGTGAGGTAGCCAGTGTTCGACGAGCTGGGGAACATGCGGCTCTCGCCTTCGGGCGCGAGGGACCATGGTGGGATCGAGGAGGCGTGGCGACCTATCTGCTCGGCCTGGGAGCCGCGGTCTGTTTCGGCGTCGCCGCCGTCATCCAGCAGCGGGTGGCCTTTCGCGCGCCGCCGGGTGACGTCCTGCGGCTGCGGCTGCTGCTCTGGCTGGTGCGGCGACCGCTGTGGGATCTCGGTGTCGCCATCGGCGGCCTGGGCAGTCTGCTGGCAGCCGCGGCGCTGACGCACGGCGCGGTGGCACTCGTCGAGCCTCTGCAGATCTGCCAGCTGCTGTTCGCCCTGCCGCTCGCCGCCCTGCTCGCCCGGCGCGTCGTCCCCCGGCGGGACTGGCTGTCAGCTGCGGCGACCGCCATCGGCCTCGCCCTGTTCGTATGCGCCGGGAAACCGGACTCGGGCGATGCCCGCGCCGCCACGACCGTCGGCTGGGTGACGACCGGCGTCGTCGTCGGGCTGCTGGTGTTCTGGGCCGTGTGGGGCACCCGGCGGCTGGCCGCCGTGCGGCGCGCGCCGCTGCTGGCCGCGGCCGCGGGCCTGCTGTCAGCGCTGCAGGCCGCGATCGTCAGCGGCGCCGGTCATCTCCTGACCGCGCAGGGAGCCGACGCGCTCGCTCGTTCCTGGTTCCCGTGGGCGGTGGCGGCAGCCGCCGTGATCAGCGCGGTCCTGGCGCAGAGTGCCTACGAGATGGCGCCGCTGCCGGCCTCGCTGCCCGCGTCGGTCAGCGTCGAGCCACTCGCCGGCGTGGTGATCGGGGTGACCCTGCTCGGCGGGGGGCTGCGGCTGGCGCCGCTCGCCATCGTCGCCGAGATCATCGGCCTCGTCGTGATGACCGTCGGCGTGCGGACGCTGGCCAGATCGCCACTGATCACCGGGCAGTTGTCACGGCTGGCGGCCCGCCAGGCCCAGGGTCGCCTGTCGCGGCTGGAGGAGCAGGTCCACCACGACCTGGAGCGGCTGCGCCACGACCTGCGGGCAAGCCGGCGGACCGGCCCGGCCAACCCGGCGATCCGGCGACTGCGCAAGCGGCTGAGCCGCGACCTCGACCGCATCGGCGAGGAACTCGCGAGTCTCGCCGACGAGCGGGACAGGTTCGAGCAGCAGTTGCGCTCCCAGCCCCCGGTCGAGGTGGCCCCCGCTGTCGCGACGCGGGCGGTGGGGCCGGGCCTGCCCGCTCGGGGCGCGGCGGCAACCCGCTCCGTGCAGGCCGAGGGCGACAGCGTGCCCGCCACGGCGGTGGCGGCCGTGACAACGGTGAAGGCCGTGCGCCGCGACGGCTCGGTGCGCGGCAGGCGTCTCGCTCGAGGCGGCCTCGCCCGGCTACCGCGAGCTCCCGGGCACCAGATGGCCGGCGTGAGCAGTGGGGCGGGCGCGGCCTACGGTGCTGGTGCTGGTGCTGGTGCTGGTGTGGGTGGTGGCTCCGGGCGAAGCGGCGGCGCCGCTTGTGGCGACCTGCCCACCCAGCCGCTGCGGCGGGGGCGGGCGCGCACCGTGCTCGGCGACGACCTGGTGCCCGTCGACGGTCTGCTCGCAGCCCGCCGCGAACTTGACGCCCGTGCCGAGGATCTGCGTCGGCAGGCGGATCGACTGCGTCGCGCCACCCGCCGGATACTCGCTCAGCACGGCACAGCCTGAGCCAAGCCGCGGGCGTGCTTCCATCGGTTGGACCGGCGCGCGGGCCACCAGATCGACCACCGGGGTACGCGCGGATGGAGCCGGCTCAGCGGCGCCCTCGCCGGAATCCGGGCAGCAGCGTCTGGACCAGCGCGTCCGTCTCCGCCTCGGCCCGACCACCCCGGCGCGAGCCGCCGGCACTGATCGAGCGGTACATCTCCGTGACCACCGCCTCCAGGGTCCGCCGGTCGCCTCTGGCGGCGACCGTGCGCAGCAGGTCTCGCCAGAGCACCTCCGAGGTGGGCACGGCCCGAAGCCCGGTCCGACAGGCGGCCATGGCCGTCATCGTGTCCCCGAAGCCGAGGGTGAGGCCGGCGAGCCGGTGGGCCACGTCGACGACGCCGGCCCGGGTGCTGCGCGCGATCGGCCCGGTCGTCGCCCACCGGTACCGATCGGCGGGCAGAGTCGTCCACAGTGGACCGCTGACCATCCGCAGCGCGGTGGTGAGGTCCACCTCGGTGTCGCTGCCGACCATGTCAGCCCGGTGGCTGTAGGCGACGAACAGCTCCCAGTCACAGCGCACCTCGGCGCTCAGCCGCCAGTGGCCCTGTGTGTCCGCCGTGAGCCTGGGGCGCCCCTCGGCGTCGACGCCCAGCCAGTGCCGCGCCCGGTCCAGGGCGGTGTGCACGGCGTCGACGTCTCCCGCATCGGCGCCCGCGAACGTGATCTCCTGGGTGAGCTGCTGCTGCGGCGCTCCCTCCCGGTGCAGGGCGAGGTAGACGACGAGCTCGGTGAGCAGGTCGAGGTCAACCGTCGGCTGCGGGCCCGGCGCCTCGACCGTGGGCGTGCCGAGGACCCGCACCTGGGCCTCGCCGGTGGCCTCGGGCTCGTCCATGCGGGCCGGGTCGTGCGTCGCGGCGCCGGCTCCAGCGGCCGCGGGTCCGGAGATCCCGGTAGTGATGGGTGGTCCGCCACGGCGAGGCGGATCCGGGATCGTCGGATCCCCATCCGTGTAGGTCGGGCTCGCCGACGGCCGCGCGGATGCGCCGGTCGGCCAGGCGGTCGTGCCCGGCTGGTTCGCGACGGCTGGACCGACCGAGCCGACCGGCGGGATCGGGGCAGGCGTCGCGGGACCTGAGGGTGGCACGGTTTCGTTGGGTGGCGGTACGGGCGGGCGTGGCGGGAGGACCGGGCGAGGGGGCGTGGGAACCCGCTCGGGCGGCACGCCGTACTGCTGGGACGGTGCGGGTCGGCGTGGCGTCGGCTCGGGCGTCGGTGTCGGCTCGGGCGTCGGTGTCGGATGGGGCGGCCCCGAGGCAGGGCGCGGCGGTTGCGGCATGGGGGGCGGTTGCGGCACGGGCGGGAGTGGGTGCGTGGACGCGGGGGACGGGTTGGCACCGGCTGGTTGGGTGACCGCGGTCGGCCGCGCCTCCCCGGCCGCGAACTGGCCGGCCTCCCGGTTGGCCCGCATGCGCGGGGTTTCGAAGTAGAGGACGGGTGGGACGCGGGGGAGGTCGGTGGGCCGGATCCGTGGTCGCCCCGGAGTGAACAGCAGTTGCGCGGCAGCGCCGGCTCTGGGCGGCTCGTCGGTGGACAGAGAGGCAGCCCGCACTGTGGGCGACGTGTTCTGGCTGTCCGTGACCACCCCTGGGCCGGCAGTCCCGGGCCTGGGGGTGCCGTACGGGGCAGGCTTCGAGGCGGATGGAGTCGGTGGGGTGGCGGGAGGAGGTGGGGGTGGCGGTTCGGCGGGATGGCGGCGCCCGTCGGAGGGGGGACGGGTGGAGTCGTTGTCAGGGCCCGGCGGCCGCGCGTCGACCGGGCCGGCGGGCTGGGGTACGAGGCCGGAACGGGACGGTGTCCAGGGGACAGCGCCGGGCACCGTTCCAGGTCTTGCCGGTGGCCGGGTGATGTCGTCGTCCGTCCCCGGCGCACGGGCACCGGGTGCGTGCGATGCCGCCCCGGCGGTCCCGGTACTCGGGGATGTCGTCCCGGCGGGGTAGGCGGCGCTCGATCCGCCGGCCGTTGACTCCGCTCCGGCTGCCCCGGCCCCCGCCGGCGCCCTTCCGGCCGCTCCCGGCGGCACGGCGGCCGCGGCGGCTTGTGGCGAGGCCGGGGCGGCGGTTGCCGGGTGACGGAACAGCGCGGCGATCGCTCGGTACTCGGCTGGGGCCACGCCCTGCGCCCACACGTCGACGCCGAGCACTCCGAGCGACATCCGTCGGTCCGCATCGACGGTGAAACGCCACCGTGCCGCGGGGGAGTCGCCGATCGTCAGGATCCCGATGGCATGGCGGCGCCCCTGTGACATCCTGATCAGCCGGGCGGTCTCGTTGTCCTCGGTCGGCTGCGCGAGGATGAGCAGGTCGGGGGCGAGCGATCCAGGGTTGCCGGCGATGCGCTGGCCGGCCTCCAGCGGGAAGTCGTCGCCGTCCTCGTCCGCGTCCGCGTCCTCGGGTCCTGACAGCTCGTCGAGCGCGTACCGAACGTCCGGCGCGGCCCACAGCCGTTCTGGTGCGACCTCCAGAAGTTCGCCGAGCGCGTCGTCGGGCGGAAATCCGACGAAGCAGACGCGCAGGTCGTCCGACCACATGTTGGTGGCCAGCTCGAGCGCTGCCGCGATCGCGATCTGTGTCGCGACCGCTCGGTCGCCGAGGAGGCTGATCACTCCTGGCGCACCTTCGATGTCCACCAGGATGCGGCTGCCGCCGTCGTCGTGCCCGAAGCTGACCAGCGCGGGGAACGGCGCCGGCACTCCACCCGGTGCCGACGGGCCCAGGTCCTCGCCGAGACTGTCCAGGAGTCCGGGGATCCGATCGATCCGCCACGAGCCCGCCACCTCCCCGGGCACCCACGGCGCAGGAGGAGGTTGGGCCTCGGCCGGTGCCATGTGAAGGATCATGGTCTGGTCGGTGAGGATCGCCGCGTAGACGGGCGGGAGCAGGCGTCCCTGGGCGGTGAGGCCGGAGGCGAGGGCTCGAAGAGCGCGGTCGACGAACCTGGCCGCGTCGGGGTCCGCGGCGAGCAGCAGCGCCTGCTCCGCCGCCGTCGGTGCCGGCGTCGCCCCGGCTCTCCGCTCGGCCAGCGCGACAAGGACGCCGGCCGCGAGAAGCCCGGCGCCGGCAAGGCCCAGAAACTCCGGTTCCGGCGTGTGAAACGCCGAGATCGACACGGCCGGCGTCTCCCAGCCCGCCGACGCCGTGTCGCTGGCCGCGGGATCGGCCGCCGTGTCCACGTTCGGGCCGGCGCCAACGGCGTGCCGGCTGTGACCAGTCCACGTCTCCTGTCCGCCCCCGCCCACGCCGGAACCTGGCGGTATGGACTCGGGATCGTGGGACCAGGCGATGTCCCTGATCCTTCCGCCCGCGAATCCCCCATCCGCGTTGCCCGGCGGCAGAGCGCTGTCGTCGGCGTCATCGACGAGGTCGGCGTCGTCATCGAGCGTCGTCGCGGGATCGGCCTGACCGGCGACCTCGGACCAGACGTTCGCGGCGTCGGGAACATGTAGGACCCGCAGGCCCTCGCCCTGGGCGTCAGCGGGTAGGAGCAGCACCCATCCAGCGTGGATCAGGGAAGGTTTGGACAGGGTTCGCCCGTCGGGTTGGGTCCGGCCTTCGTTGAGGTCGAAGATCTCTCGGTATCGCAGGCCGTCGCCCAGGAACCGCTCGGCGATGCCCCACAGAGTGTCATGATGTCGCCCCTCGGCGGGGCGCACCTCGTATAGCTTGACCACCCGATCCCCGGGCATCAGCCGGCGGTGCTGGTCCATCACAGGACTGATCAGCTCGGGCCGGCTTCCCGGCCGGTCAGACGGCCATCCGGTCGTCTGACCGGTGGGCTGTGGACCGGTAGACGCGGCCTGCTCTGGCTCGGACATGACGCCGTGTGCCGATCCGGTCTCTGCCGGACCCGGCGTGTCAGCGCCGGGGCCGACCGTCCCAGCCGGCCCGCCGAACAGATCGTCGTCGTATCGGTCGTCGTAGCCGTCGCCGTGGCGGGTCACCAGGCCATCGACGGCATCATCCGGGTAGGGCGGCTCGAGGACCGGGCGGACGGTGGCGCCGGTGGCTGTTCCCACAGGGTTGCCGGATGCCCGCTGCGGCGTGACGCCGTGACCGTGGGCCGGGGCCGGCCGGGATGCACGGATCGGTGCGCGGTGTTCCGTGCTCCCGAGCGGGTCGCCGACCACACGGCGTGGCACCTCGCCGTCCTCGTCGTCGGCCGGCTCCGTGGGGGGCAGCTGCGGACGAGGCGCCGAGGGCGGCACGGCTCGAGGGGCCGCGGCCGGGCGGGTGGGGATGGGGCCGGCCGTCGCCTGACTGTAGGTCATCGGGACGATGAGCGCCGTCGTGCCCGAGAGGAGTAACGCGGTGACGATGAGCCGGCGGGCGAGCGCCTGGGGCGCGCCACCGAGGGGAATACGCGGCGCGAGACCGCTTCCCCGCACCTCGGCCCGCCACTCCGCGATGAGGCACGCGAGGAAGTGCGCCCATGCGGCCCAGAAGAGCAGGGACACCACCGCGCGTGCCACGGCTCCGGCTCCGTCGCCGGCCTGGATCGGCGGACCGAGCGCCACGACGAGCAGCACGGGGACCCCGGCGATCGCCATGACGATCGCCGCGAGTGCGGCAGCTGCACGCCGACGGTCCCTCGCCCGTTCGTCGCCGGTGGAGGTCGGCAACGACTGGCGCGCCGGGACTCCCCGTGCGGACGTGCTCACCAGCTCCGACTCGCCGGGAGGCCGGGGTGCCGGTGGGGAGGCCGGGGCGCCCGGCTCGGTGACCGGCGGCCGGAGGTGCCTGGAGCGAGCAGGCGGCTGGGACGGCGACGGTGCCGGGGGGAACGGTGATGGTGACATGGATCGTCCCCGATCAGGTACAGGGTCGGGCGGACGAGCGTGCCAGTCGCGGGGCGGCGTTGGTCCGTGGGGCACGCCGTGTGGCGCTCATGCTAGGGCGGCGGCGACCGGAATTTCGTGTGAAGCAGTAGTTCCATGGCCTTCCTGTGACCATTGACTGGATCCGATGGTTGGGAAGACGTAGTTCTACCTGGCGGTGAACGGTGTGGTACTGAGAAGTGCGGCCGGCCGGCCGAGGCGGGGAAGTTCGCTGGGAGCGGTGCGCTGTGGGCATCCGGCCTCCTCACGCCGCTGCGCCGAGTGGTGACAGCAGGACGAACAGGTTGTAACCGTACCAGTGCGGTCGCGGAACGGGAGCGGTGGGGTGACGTATTTGACGTCTTCCCTGCACGATGAGCATCCATTACGCCTGATGGCCTTCGGGTTCGCTGGTTGGTCTTGCACTGAGTAGTCATCCGTCCCCGATTGTCCGTGCTCGGAGTACTTCGCCGCGGCAGGCGAAGTGGGTCGGGAGGCGGGGCGATCCGGCGGCTGTCGGTTCGCCCCGCCGGTGCTCCCGAGCGGTACCACGCGCGCGGGCGACGGCTGTGGCACCGGTCGCGGGCTGGGGCGCGGCGGCTCAGCGTGCGTAGTACTCGACGACGAGCTGCTCGTCGCAGACGATCGGGATCTCGGGGCGGCGCGGCCGTCTCTCCGTGATCACGGTGAGTTCGCGTTGATGGACCTTTAGGTATGGCGGCGTGCTGGCCGTCGGGGCCGGCCCGTCCGCGATCAGTCGGAACGGGGGCGTGGAGCGGCTGCGGGGCGCGACCGAGATGACGTCGCCCGGCTGCACCCGCCGCCCCGGGCGGTCGACTCCGCGGCCGTTGACGTGGATGTGCCCGTGGCTGACGAACTGTCGAGCCTGGTAGATCGTCTTTGCCAGGCCGGACCGCCAGACGGTCGCGTCGAGCCGGGTCTCCAGGTCCTCGAGGAGGGCGTGACCGGTCCTGCCGGCGCTTCGCGTTGCCTGGGTGAACGCGGCGCGCAGCTGCTTCTCGCTGATGTGGTATTGGAAGCGCAACCGCTGCTTCTCGCGTAGCCGCTCCTTGTAGGGCGTCATCGTCACGCGGCGCTGACCGTGGACGCCCGGGGGGAACGGGCGCCGCTCGTAGTACCGCACGGCCTTGTCCGAGAGGGGCAGGCCGAGGCTCCGGCTCAACTTGACCACCGGCTTGTGGCGCAACGTCGTCTCCTCCGTTAAGTTAGGCGAACCTAAGCAAGGGAAGCTTAACCACAGGTTGACCTGGAGGTATGTGATGGCGGACCAGCGGCGAGGCGTGGACAGCGCACCGATCAGGGCTGCCAGATCCCTGATCAGGTCAGCGCCGTACGCGAGCCTGGCCCTGTGGGGTGGGCGGGTGGTGCACGGCCTGCGCTTCGTGACGACGGTCGAGTCGCTTCCAGGTGCCTTCTCCGGCCCAGTGGTGGTGCACGGCCATCCCGGTGTGTCTCCTGCCCATCCGGTGGTCGGCTTGTCGACGGCGCCCGAGCTGTCGCCGATGTCATCGGTGGTCGATGGCACCACGGCGTTGGAGGCGGCGCATCTCCTGCTGCTGGTGCCGACTGCCGCTGGGGCGTGGCCGCAGAGCGACGACATGGCCGCCCGGGTGAACATGTCTGGATCCGAGCCGAGTACGCGTCGTTGGGTGTCGGTGGCGCTCGGCGGTTGGGTAGCGTCGCTGCCCCCCGAGTTCTGCCGGGCGGCCGCCGTGCTTTTCGCTGAACGGCATCCGACGCCCGATTTGTTCGACCTTGGCACCGGCTGGACGATCCTGCGAATGGAGATCGCCGAGGCGGTGGTGCGCACCGACCGGGTCTGTGCGTTGCTCGACACGGAGGAGTCGATCGGGCTACTCGCCGGCGAACCTCGTGACTGAACACCGGCCGGCAGCCACCGATCATCCCGCGTTCTGAATCTCGTTCTGGATCTCGGCGAGCCTGGCCCGCAGCTGGTCGAGCTGGGTGTGCAGATCGGTGAGGGTCCGCTCGTAGCTGGGCCAGACGTTGGTCCGGAAGTCGGCCGCTCCACGTCCGTCCCAGTTCTCCGGGTCGGTGAGCACTCTGGCGATCGAGCGCAGCTCGTCGAAGTGGTGTAGCAGCGTGCCGTTGACGATCGAGGCGAGGTCCGAGACGGCGGATGCGGCCTCCGGAGTGCTACGGACGGTGATACCCGAGGTGGTCATCGCTCTCCTTGCTCTGGCGGTACGGCGGGATCGTCGGCGGTGGTCAGCTTCCCGCCGCCGCGGTCCTTCTGTTGATCTCGGCGATGCCGTGCGCGAGCTCGGTGAGGTCGGCGTGCAGATCGATCAGCGCGCGCTGGACCTCCGGCCAGATCTGGCTGCGGAAGACCTGCGCCTTGGGGCCCTCCCAGAAGCGCGGGTCGGCCAGCGTGTTGCCGTGGTGGACGAGGGTCGTCGCCGTTCTTTGCAGATCAGGCAGCAGCTGACCCATCCGGGAGGCGGCTTGCATGGCTGCCGGAGTGGTGACCGTTCTCATGACGCGTGGGCTCCCGGTTGTGGTTGGGTGCGGCGGTGGGGGACGGCGATGGTGGCCGGGCAACCTGCACGGGCCGCAGGCGCCCCCGCCGGACGAGAACCCCCCGCCCCGGCGGCACCGGTCCGCTGCCTGGACGGGGAAGGCGCGTTCCCAGGAGATCGCCGTCGGTCACACGCCTCGGCGCGAGTAGCAGACCGTGCTCCTCTCGGCGCACGTCGACCGTGAAGCCGCGGTACTGCAGAAGCAGATCCTCGGTTGAGCCAGCAATGATCAGAATCCCGCCGAGATCGCGTGCGCGTCTCCAGTAGTCGGCCAGCGCGCTGGCGGCTGGCTCCCCGACGAGCTCCGCATCGTCCACGAGCACGACCGGTGCCCTGCCCGCTGCGTCGATGGAGGGTGTTCCGTCAGCTCCAGCCCCTGGCCACAGCAGCCTCGTGACAGGGTGAAGCTGCTCCGGGGGATTCGGCCGGTTCTGCGTGGCATGCCCGGAGAGCGGGCTCAGGCCGGCGTCCAGCACGACCACCATGTTGCGGTGATCGATCAGGTTGCGCAGGGCGCAGGCTCGTGGCGTCACGGCGACGAGGGCCATACCCTGCCGCAACAGAGCCAGCGAGATGGTGACAAGTGTGGAACTGCGGCCGGATCGGGGCGGCCCTCCCACCACGAAGCCGGTGTCGTCCGAGAGATCGATCTCGACGGGGGAAAGATCGTCACCACCCAGACCGAGCGGGACTCGGAGTCCGGTCGAGAGCAGCGGCGCTGGCCGGTCGCGTAGTGCTGCGGCCATCTCAGCCGCTGTCACGCGGGTGGGCAGTGCCTCCACGCGGAAAGGCCGCATGCCTCCCGAGGCCGGGACGGTCGCGGGGGCCAGGACCGAGGCCCGGGCCCCCAGCGAGCGCAGGGCCGCGGCCTGGCTGCGTCCGGCGGGCTCGCCATCGAGCAGTCCGACCTGCACCTCAACCGGCGTGGCGAAGCGTCCTCCGGTCGCCAGAGCTCGCCCCGCGGGCAGGTGTCCCGGCAGCGTCGCCGCGGTGATTCCCGCGAGAGCGTAGTCCGCGGGATCGGCCATGCGCAGGATCAGGCGTTCGTCGACGAGGGAGGTGAGGCGTCCCGTCAGCCCGCGCCGATCCGTGGAGAGGATGACCCGCAGACCGGCCCCGAGGCCCTCCCGCAGCAGCCGCATCAGGTCCTCAACCAGATCGCCACCGTTCAGGTCCTCGAACTCGGCGAGGAATCCTTCGAATCCGTCGAGGAGCAGAAGAAGATACGGCAACGCGGCCCCGGGGCCCGCCGAGCGCCGAGCCTCGAGCAGGTCGGCGACACCGTCGACGGCAAAGCGGCGCCGTCTCTGGTCGACGACGGCGATCAGACGGGCGAGCAGGCGGCCGACGCGCTCGGGGTCGTCTCTTCCGACGAGTGCCCCCGTGTGCGGCAGTGCCGTGATGGCGGCCAGTGCTCCGCCCCCGCAGTCCAGGCCGTAGAGGTGAACGTCGCGAGGGGACAACGCGCCCGCGACCGCACCGGCCACGGCACGCAGCGCTGTGGAACGTCCGGATCGCGCCGCGCCCACGACCAGGAGGTGGCCGCCGTGTTCCAGATCGACGGTGAACGGGTCCTGCCGCTGCCGGTCGCAGTCGTCGACGAGTCCGATGGTCACTGGCCGCACGGCGTGAACCGCGGCCGCAGACAGGGGAGGAACCGGCGGAAGGGCGGACAAGGACAGGCGTTCGGGCAGGGGAGGGAGCCAGGGGCTCGGCTGGGAACCGATCCGCAGGCAGGCGGCTGCTTCGCGCACTGAGTGGACAAGGGCGGTCAGCTCTGTCGTCGGCGCGTATGACGTCGCCTCCGGCTCGGCAGCGTCGACGAGCGGTCGGAGATCGGGCCACGGAAGGCGGGTGACCTCCAGCCCCGCTGGCGTGACCAGGTCGTCCGGTGAGGGGGCGCTGGCCCAACCGGTCTGCACCACCGTGACCCGATCGGGGCCGCATCGCACCACGGCGCGTCCGGGTGTGCTCGGGTCGATCAGAGCGGCGTCCGGGCTGCCCACGACGTCCTCGCTCTCGGCGATGTCCGTTACGCGCAGGGCGACGCGGAGGTTGGTGTTCGCCCGGATCTCGGGCGAGACGACGCCGCTGGGCCGCTGTGTCGCCAACAGGAGGTGGAGCCCCAGGGAACGTCCGCGTTGGGCAAGGCCGACGAGACCGGAGACAAAGTCGGGTAGCTCCCGGGCCAGCGTGGCGAACTCGTCGACCACGAGGACGAGTCGGGGCGGAGTCGCCGCCGGCCGCTGCCCGGGTGGCAGCCGGCTGAGGGACTCGAGGTCCCGGGCGCCGTAACGGGCGAGCAGTCCCTCGCGCTGCCGCAGTTCGGCTGACAGCGACGTCAGCGCCCGCCGCACGAGATGTGGATCGAGGTCCGTCACGAGGCCGAGGGTGTGGGGTAGTCCTGCGCATTCGGCGAACGCGCTGCCGCCCTTGTAGTCGACGAGCACGAATGTCAGCTCGTCCGGACGGTAGGCGACTGCGTGCGCGGCGATGATGGTCTGGAGCAGCTCGGACTTGCCCGCTCCCGTGGTCCCCGCTATGAGCCCGTGCGGACCGTCAGCCTGAAGGTTCAGGGCGAAGACGGCCCCACCAGCGATGCCCACCGGGACGGGACGGCCACCGGTGGCGGGACCCGGGGATCCGGCTGATGCCCACCGAGCGGCGATCGCGGTGGCGGTCGTGCCATAGGGGGCCAGAAGCTCGGACAGGCGGACGGACCCGGGGAGCCCGGTGTCCTCGCTGATGTCCCGCAGCGGCGCGAGCGCGCGTGCGACCGACTCGCACCATCGAGAGGTGCCCGCCAGCCCAGTCAGACTTCTGCGTCGGCCGGCGGGTCCGACGAGATCCGGCCGGACCCGCCGGACTGTTGAGCCCTGGTCTCGGCGCAGTGTCAGGTACTCCCCGTCCGCGTCCACGACGGTCCGGCACTCGACGGGAAGGTTCCGAACGGCAGTCTCGAGGCACACGATGTGGACACCGAGCTCAGGTCCGGTGCGCAGCAGAGCGATCATCCCGGGAACGGCCCGAAGCGCTCGGGCTCCCTCGATGACCACCAGCACGTCACGGCCGCGCGCGATGCCTCGGGACCCCTGCTCCCTCCGCCCGTCGATCAAGGAGAGCAATTCGGCGACCTGCGCGGCGCAGCCCACCTCGCCCGCGGCGAACGACACCAGTCGCGCATCGGCGCTCTCGTACCGGCAATGCGGCAGCCAGCGGAGCCAGCGCCACGCGTCGGCGTCGCGTGGCTCGGCCACCAGAACGCGGACGGCGAGCTCCGCCGGGCTGTGCAGTACGACGGCCTGGGCGACGAGCCACGATCCAAGTTCGCTGGCGCCACCGGCAGGTATGGCCACGCCGGCCACGCCGTGCTCGGGCAGGTCGATCACGGCGGGAAAACACGCCCTGAGCGGACTGGCGGCCCGCGCCGCCGTCGAGACCGCCACCGTGCTGGGCTGCTCCGCTGTGCCAACTCGCAGCCGCAGGTAATCCGCGTCCTCGGGGCGCCTCCGCCACAGCCCGGCATCTCGCTGCCAGGCGATGGCGAACAGGGCTGCCGGGTCCGGGTGGTCCGTGTGCCGTTCCCGCTGTTCTCGTCGCAGGGCCTGCCGCGCCGCCCGCTCGACGGCGAGGCAGGTTCGCTCGTGCCGAGCCTGGTCGGACCGATGAGAGCTGCGGTCTCTGCGCCGGGTGCTCAGGACCGACGCGCCAAGGGTCAACGGGCCGACGGCGGCGAACAGCAGGAGGGACGCTGATCCCAGGATCATGGCCATGCCGCCGGCGGCGAGCACCGGTAGAAGCGTCGCCAGGACGGGGACGGGCATGGAACGCGGACGCGTGGGTGGCACTGGGAGCGTGAACGCGGTCGCCGATGGCGTTGGGCGAATTCTGGGCGGCCGGTTGACGTTGAACCGAGGGGCGGGCAGCTGAGCGCGCGCGGCCTGAACGGCCGGACGCGTGAATCGCAAGGTGGCAGGTGGCGTCCCCACCAGCGCGACGATCGTTCCCTGGGGCATGGCCGGTGGTCGCGAGATGACCCGCGTACCCGTCCCGGGTATGAGATCGAATGTGCCGTCGACGGCCACGCGCACCGTGAGCAGCGGTGGCCGCGGAAGTCCGCCGCCGAGGGTGATCACTCCCCCTGGTGAGACGCCGACCCGGTGCTCTCCGGCGGGCAGCGGGTGGACGACGCCGGCTCCCACACCCGTGACGATCGCCAGGTCAAGCAGGCCGGCGCTCGACGAGCGGCGAGCCTGCGACGCGTCCAGGAGCACGACCACGCCCTCATGAAGCGGGGAGCAGCCGAGTGGCAGGTCGGGATCCAACGCGCGAGGGCTGTCAGCGAGGCTCAGCGACGGCCCGGCCCGTGCGGATGCCCGATCTCCGGTGCTGGGTCGGATGACACAGGCGAGGGCGGTGGCGAGGTGCCGGACGGTATCGCGGCCGTCGGCTCTCAGAAGCACGTCGGCGTGCGTGCCCGTACGGGAATCGTGGACGGTGAAGGAGAGCTGCATGGGCCGAAGAATACGGCCCGGAATCCGATCCTGGCGAGGCTGGGCGACGCTGCGTATATGAATTTGAGGTTGTGGTCGTGGGGTGGCAGATTGGAATAGCGAAAGCCTCTACTGCGGCGTGGAGCGAGATTTTCGGTCGGTCCGTCGCCTGTTCCGGGAACGCACGCGGATCACCTCGGCGCCGGCCCTTGCCACCAGCGCGTCCCCGGTCTCCTCAGACGCGGAGGCGGCGGACCGGGAGGAGGCTCCGCGCCGGGACCCCTTGCCAACAGGCCCTGCCTGAGCGGAAGATGCGGAGGCGACGGCGAGCGCGACGCCGACGCTGACCGACAGATGGATCCGGTGGCCGTGTACTTCGAGCGGCTCATCGAGCGCGGCCGCCAGTCGCTCCGCCAGATCGGCCGCCGCCTGAGCCGTTTCGGTGTCGGAAAGAACCACGAATTCGTCGCCGTCCCATCGACCGATGATGTCGCCGGCTCCCAGTACGCTCGAAAAGCGCCGAGCGGAAGCATGTAGCGCGGCATCGCCAACCGTGTAGCCGAAGGAGTTGTTGATGTGGCGAAACGCGTCCAGGTCCAGAAAGAGCACTGCCGGACCGGATTTCCCGGGTGACGCTCCCGTGTCCGCGCGGGCGTCGGCCGTGGGATCGGCGGTCAGGCGGGTTGTGAGCAGGGCGCGCAGGGCGGTCCGGTTCGGCAGGCCGGTGATCGGATCGGTTGTGGCCTGGCGGCGAAGATCGTCCTCGCGGTGGCGTCGGTCGGTGACGTCGTCAACCACGACGAGCAGTCCGTTGCCCCGGACGAGCGTGCTCAGCCGTACGTCGAGCCAGCGTTGGCCGCGGACGGCCGGGTGGGGCATCTCGACGCGGGCCCTGGTCCGACGTCGATCGATCAACTGGCGCGACAGTGTCGCCAGCATCCGAATCGGCGCGGCCGGATCGCCCGGCAGACTCCCGTGGACGCGGGTCTCGGTGGCGCCGGCGGCGTCGCCACCGCGCGCCGCCGCCTCCATGGCGTGCTCACAGGCGACCAGCCAGCTCATTCCAGGTCGAACGGGCAACAACGCGACCCCGGTCGCGGCACTACGCCGCCAGGCCTCGTTGAGCCGAACCACCGTTCCGTCCGGCCCGAGGACGGCGACTGGAGTGGGAAGCGAGTCGAACACGGCCGCCGCGACATCATCGGTGATCACCGAGCAGGGATCCTTCCGGCTACCGGACCAGGTGGCGGTGGAACGCCGCGTGAGAGCCCCTACTCGCACGGCACGCGCTATCGCGCAAGGAGACCGATCCGGCCGGTTCTGTGCCGGTGAGGGTCGCCGCAGTGATGCCAGACCGCATCCTTCCGGCGACGCTCGACGGGCAGTCTCCACTTTGTCGAACAGTGTTCGGGGAAAGGTCTGCGTGAGGGCTGGACATGTGTTGACATAGTGACTGCGTGCGCATTCAGTGATCCTGACGCCGGAGCGGCGAGCGGTGTCGCGATGGGAAGCAGCCGACCCGCGGCGCGTCGCCTGACCGCAGGGACGGGGGCCGCGACCGACGTCCCCTGTGGCGCAGGGGCGACGTCAGCCCGCTCGCCTTCCGGCAAGCGGGTGGGTCAGATTCCCTTCAACAGCTCACGCATTCGGGTGATCTCGCTGGTCTGTGCGCTCTTGATGTCGGTCGCGAGCGAGCGGGCCGCCGGGTTGACTCCATCGCGGAGCTCTCTGCTGGCCATGGCGAGTGCGCCCTGGTGATGCTCGATCATCATCGTGAGAAACATGCGGTCGAAAGCGGTGCCGCTGGTGTTCCTGAGGGTGGTCATGGCGAGGTCGGACATCATTCCGTCCATGGTGCCCATCGGCTCCGCGGGCGTCGTGCCCGCGTCGGGCATGACGTGGTCGTGACCGGCGGGGCCAGGCATCGATCGGTCATCGCCGGCATCGTCCTGCGCCGGCTCCGTCGCCTGCCCCCAGGCCTTGAGCCAGCTGGTCATAGTGGTGATCTGCGGCGTCTGCGCGGTGCGGATCTGATCCACCAGCGTTTCGACCCTGCCGTCTCCGGGGCGCGTCGGAGCGAGATCCGCCATTTCGATCGCCTGTCGATGATGGATGATCATGTGCTGGGTGAAGGTGGTGTCGGCGCCGTTGTGGGCGCCGCTCCCCGGATCGTCGCTGTCGTTCCCGCCGCAGGCCGCGAGCAGGGCCGCGGTCGCGATCATTGAGAGCAACAGTGCCAGTCGTCTCATGGTGAAGCGATCCCTCGTTCTGTCGGTGCGTAGCCGTGGTCGGGTGCCGGTCAGGGGTCCGCGGAGGGATGTCCTGGGCGGCAGCGGCCGATCTACCGGCGAAGCACGCAGAGCTGGGCGAGCGAGGGAGTAGCGGAGTGCCAGGACTCGCCAGGGGGCGGCCGGCCACCAGGCGAGCATGCGGACCCGCAGAGCAGGCACCGTGATGCGGAGACGGCAAGAGCACCGGCGAGGAGCAACGCGAAGGCCAGCAGTCCCGTAGGGCGGAGAAATGCCAGGCACATCGCGCCGGTATGCAGATGGTGAGGTGTGTGCGCGACGGAGCGGGGGTGCAGGCTTGGATCGGGCGCTGCCAAGTTCGTGTGAGCCATCCGCGCCTGGCGGCCAGGCGGTGCTGGGCCGCCGGACGGCAACGCCGGCATGTCGCCGTTCCAGGGTGCGCCGAGGGGGCCGTGAACTGCTGGCCTAGTGGCGCTCAATAGTACTCTTTGGCCCGCTATAATGGTCAGGTGAACCTGAAGGAGTGGGCCGAGTCGCGGGGCGTCGCGTACGTGACCGCCCGGCGCTGGTACGCGGCTGGCACGCTCCCGGTCCCCGCCCGCAAGGTTGGCGGCCTGATCCTTGTCGGCGACGTCGAGACACGGCTGGTGCCATCTGGTGTGACGGCGGTGTACGCCCGGGTGTCGTCCGCTGACCAGGAGGCCGACCTGGACTGGCAGGTCGCCCGGGTCACCGTGTGGGCGGTCGGGCAGGGCCTGCCCGTTGGCCGGGTCGTGACCGAGGTCGGTTCGGTGTTGAACGGCCACCGCGGGAAGTTGTTCGTGTTGCTGGGCGACCCGGGGGTGAGCGCGATCGTCGTCGAGCACCGCGGCCGGTTCGCGCGGTTCGGCGCCGAATACGTCGAGGCGGTGTTGGCCGCGCACGGCCGGGAGTTGCTGGTCGTCGACCCGGCCGAGGTCGACGATGATCTGGTCCGGGACATCACCGAGATCCTCACGTCGCTGTGTGCCCGGCTGTATGGCCGCCGCGCGGCGGCGAACCGGGCTGCCCGCGCGGTCGTCGAGGCCACGAAGGACGGTCCGGTGTGAAGACGATGCAGGCGTACCGGTTCGCGCTTGACCCGAACGACGCCCAGCTTGCCGGGCTGCGACGGCACGCCGGGGCGGCCCGGTTCGCCTACAACTGGGGTCTGGCGCTGGTGAAGGCCGCGCTTGCCCAGCGCGACGCGGAGAAGTCCTACGGGATCGACAGCGACCAGCTCACCCCAGTGCCGTGGACGCTGCCCGTCCTGCGGCGGGCCTGGAACGCGGCCAAGGACGATGCCGCCTCATGGTGGGCGGAGTGCTCGAAGGAGGCGTACTCGGCCGGGCTGGACCAGCTCGCCCGTGCGTTGAAGAACTTCGGCGACTCCCGCAACGGGAAACGCAAAGGCTGGCGGGTCGGGTTTGCCCGGTTCAAGAAGCGCGGCAGGGCACGCGACAGCTTCCGCTACACCACCGGCGCCTACGGTCCGGCGGATGACCTGCACGTCAAGCTGCCCCGGACCGGGCGGGTGAAGGTCCACGAGCCGATGGGCGCGCTCACCGGCCGGCTTGCCGACGGCCGCGCCCGGCTGCTCGGCGCCACCGTGTCCCGGACCGCCGGGCGCTGGTATGTCTCGTTCACCGTCGACGCCGACCGTGAGATCCCCGCCCAGCCCGGTCGCGGCGGCGTGGTCGGCGTCGATCTGGGCGTGAGGCACCTTGCTGTCCTCTCGACCGGAGAGCGGATTGCGAACCCGAAGCACGCCCGGCGGTCCGAGCGCCGGCTGCGCAGGGCATCCCGGGCCTACGCCCGGGCGAAGCCAGGAAGCGCCGGACGGCGCAAGCGGGCGGCCGCCCTCGGCCGGATCCACGCCCGGGTCGCCAACCAGCGTCGCGACGGCCTGCACACACTCACGACCCGGCTCGCGAAGAACCATGACGTGATCGTGGTCGAGGATCTCCATGTCGCCGGGATGGTCCGTAACCGGCGGCTCGCACGCGCCGTCTCGGACGTCGCGATGGCTGAAGTCCGCCGGCAACTCGACTACAAGACCCGCTGGTACGGCTCGACGCTCGTCGTCGCCGACCGCTGGTATCCGAGCTCGAAGACCTGTTCCGGCTGTGGCTGGCGAAACCCAAGCCTGCCCCTGTCGGATCGTACGTTCACCTGCCAGTCCTGCGGGCTGGTAGCCGACCGCGACCGCAACGCCGCGGTCAACCTGGCAAACCTCGTCGCCGCCAGTACATCGGAGACGGAAAACGCCCGTGGAGTCGACCAGAGGACCCCGCTTGCGGGGCAGGTGGCTGTGAAACAGGAACCGGGCACGGCCACGGCCGGTCAGACCCGGGGTGCCCCACCATTAGGTGAGGCGGCATGAACGGCGCTATCGAGCGCCCTCATGCAACGGCATCGCCAGACGGTCGCCTGACGGCGTTGGGATGCCGGCATGGCTGGCGAGGGGGGCGTGGCTGGCGGGGGCGGCATGGCTGGCGAGGGAGGCGTCGCTGGCGAGGGAGGCATGGCCGGTGTTGATGGACAGGCCGGCGTGCATGACGAGGACGCCGAGCAGGAGCGGCACGGTCAGCCAGAGTCGTGACAGCCCCGCGCCCCGAGCGAGTGGACGGGGCCGGACAGGCACGCCTTGGATGGTGCTCCGCCGACCGGCTGGTCGCCGAACCGACAGGCACCTCCGGACAGTGACCCGGTCCCACGAGGCAACGGCGAGACGTGATCGCGGGAACCGGTGCTGCCCGCGGAAACGGAGGCCCACGCAGACGTCCCGGCGAGGCTGGGCTGCTCGTAGGGCCAGTCGTGCGACGGACCCCGGGAGCGAAGGGCGGAGGCTCCGGGATTTGAACCCGGGAGGGGGTTGAAGCCCCCAACCGCATTAGCAGTGCGGCGCCATAGACCGGACTAGGCGAAGCCTCCCAACGTGCGTGCTCATCATAGCGTCTCCCCCGCGCGTGCCAACGGGGCGGGTCCTGCCCGGAGCGCGCGGGATGGATCACACCACGGTGGGCGCGGGCCGGCGGGTCAGGTCTGTGGTCAGGCCGGGATGGCCGACGCCTCGGATGACGGGTCCGCTCGCGGCTCGACGCCCGTGGCGGGCGTCGTCGCGCCGCTGCCCGTCCCCGGGAGATTCCCGGCAGGCTCGCTGGTGCCGGCGGGGGCCGCGGTTGCGTCGCTGTCCGCCCGCCCGCCCAGCGCGGTCAGCACCGCGTGCGCGATCTCGGCCCTGCGAGCTTCGTCGGCCACCGGGCCGCCATCGGCCTCACGCAGGTAGAAGGCGTCGACCACGTCGAGTCCGAGGGTGGCGACGATCGCGGTGGCCACGTCGAGGCGCAGGCCGGAGAGCTCACGCACGATCCGGAACAGGACGCCCGCGCGGTCGGGGGCCCGCACCTCGAGGACGGTGGTGGTCCCGAGGTCGTCGAACAGCACCTGCGGTGGCCCCGGTGTGGTCCACTGCTTCACCCCGGCGTAGTCGCGTTCCCGGGCGGCGAGACGCTCGGCGATGTCCACCGTGCCGGCGAGCACCGCGCGCAGGTCGGCGAGCAGTTTCGCCCGTTCCGGCGTCCTGCCGTGCGGCGCGGCGACGGCGGCCTGCAGCAGCGCCCGCCCATCCTGGCTGCGGGCGGAGGCCCGGCGGATGTCCAGGCGGTTGAGCGCGAGGACGCCGGCTGTCACGGCGAGCAGGCCGACCTGGTCGGCGGTGACCACGACGATCTCGAACATGCCCTCGTCGGGCAGCGGGTTGACCTGGACAACGTGTTCGTCGGGCAGGGCGAGCAGCGCGCGCTGGCGATCGTCGAGGCGCGGCGGGCAGGGGACCCGCTCGCCGTCGAGGAGGGCGCGGGCGCGGGCGACCAGATCGCCGATCAGACGGGCCTTCCAGGCGTTCCACGCGGTCGGGCCGGTCGCGCGGGAGTCGGCCTCGGTAAGGCGGTGCAGTAGCGACAGGATCCGGTCGCTGCCAGCGGCGGTGGCGACGGCTCGGATCGTGGCCATGTCGTCGATGTCGCGTCGAGTCGCGGTCTCCCCCAGCAGCAGGTGATGGCGGACCATCGCGACGAGAACCTCGACGTCCTCGTCGGGCAGACCGAGTCGTGGGCCGATCCGGCGGACCTGCTCGATGCCCGTGTCGGTGTGGTCGCCGGGAAAGCCCTTGCCGATGTCGTGCAGCAGGGCGCCCAGCAGGAGCAGGTCGGGACGGTCCACGTCCCGGGTGAACGCGGCCGCCCGCGCGGCGGCCTCCATCAGGTGCCGGTCGACGGTGAAACGGTGGTACGGGTTGCGCTGCGGTCGGCTGCGCACGGCTGCCCACTCGGGGAGCAGACGGACGAGCAGACCGACCTGGTCGAGGGACTCCAGGACGCCGACGGCTGCGTCCCCGGTCGCGAGCAGGGCGACGAGCGCGTCGAGGGCGGCAGGCGGCCAGGGAGCGGGCATCGGCGGTGCCTCGCGGGCGAGGCGGTCGACGGCGTAGCGGCCCAGCGGCAGGCCGGTGCGCGCCGCGGCGGCGGCGACCCGGAGCACCAGGATCGGGTCCTTCGTCGGCTCGGCGTCCAGGGCGAGCTGGATCTCGCCGCCCTGGTCGATCACCCCTTCGTCGAGCGGGCGGCGAACGGGGCGCCGGCCGGGCCAGCGCGACGTGGAGCGCAGGCCGGCGAACGTCCGGTACCAGGTCGCGTCCCAGGCCCAGGAGATCGTCCGGCCGGCGTCGGCGACCGCGTGGGCGAGCGCCATCGAGTCGGCGTAGCCGAGGGCCTCCGCGACCGCGGTGCCGTCCTGCAGCAGCAGCCGGTCCTGTGCGCGCCCGGCGCTGAGCCGGCGGATCTCGCCGCGGGCGTCGAGGAGCACCTCGGCGGCGGCCAGCACCCGCTCGGAGGGGACCTCGGCGACCCAGGCGGCCGCAAGGGCGTGCAGGGCGTCGACGTCACGCAGGCCGCCGCGGGACTCCTTGAGGTCGGGTTCGAGCAGGAACGCGACCTCGCCGAGGCGGGCCGCGCGCTCGGCGACGGCGGCCGCGAGCTCGGGGAGGCGTTTCGGCGCGCGGGTGCGCCACCGGGAGCGGGCGCGGCGAGCCAGGTCCTTCGAGAGGTTCTCGTCGCCGGCGATGTGACGGGCGTCGAGCAGACCCAGGGCCGCTTTGAGGTCCTCGTCGGCCACCGCGTTCGCCTCGTCGATCGTGCGCACGCTGTGGTCGAGGCCGATGCCGGCGTCCCACAGCGGATACCAGATCGCGTCGGCGAGGGCGGTGATGTCCCGTCGTGCGCCGTCGTGCAGGAGGACCAGGTCGAGGTCGCTGCCGAAGGCGGGCTGGGCCCGGCCGTAGCCGCCCACGGCGACGAGGGCGACGCCCGGGCCCGGGTCGCCGAACAGCTCGAGGAGCACCTCGTCGGCCAGGTCGGTGAGCTGGCGGCGCAGGGCGGCCCCGGTTGCCGTGGGGAGCGGGTCGTGGCGTCCGCGCAGGATGTCCAGACGGTCCTTCATGGCTGTCTCCTCCGCGAGCGGAGTCCGGCCGTGGCACCCGTGGAACACCTCGGCCTGCCGGACGCATGGCGCGGCACCGCGCTGGTGATCGCGCGGTGCCGCCTCATGTGATGGTGCGTGGTGGGTGCCGGCGTGGCCAGCACCCGGACGTGCCGGGGTGATCAGAGCGCGTCGGTGCCGCGTTCGCCGGTGCGGACTCGCACGACCGAGTCGACCGGGACGACCCAGACCTTGCCGTCGCCGATCTTGCCGGTCTGCGCGGCCGCGGTGATCGCGGCGACCAGGTCGTCCGCGGCCTCGTCGGCGACGACGATCTCGATCTTGATCTTCGGGACGAAGTCGACCTTGTACTCGGCGCCCCGGTAGACCTCCGTGTGGCCCTTCTGGCGGCCGTAGCCCTGGACCTCGGAGATCGTCAGGCCGTGCACACCCAGCTTCTCCAGCGCCGTCTTGACGTCGTCGACCTTGAACGGCTTGATGACGGCGGTGACGAGCTTGGTCATGCCTGGGCCTCCTCAGGCACCTTGACGGAGCTGACGGACGACGACAGCGAACCGGCGCCGCCGATCGAGGTGTACCGGTAGGCGGTCTCGCCGTGCAGCGCCTCGTCCATGCCAGTGAACTGGTCCTCCTCGCTCAGCTTCAGGCCGATCGTGTACTTGATCGCCAGCGCGATGATCGCAGTGACGACAGCCGAGTAGCCGAGCGTTGCGCCGACGGCCAGCGCCTGCTCGCCGAAGACGCTCCACGGGCCGCCGTAGAACACGCCGTCCTTGCCCGCCGAGTTGGTGTCCACGGTGGCGAACAGACCGGTCAGCAGGGCGCCGAGCACACCACCGACGAGGTGGACCGCACCGACGTCGAGCGAGTCGTCGATGCCGACCTTGCCCTTGATGGACGTGGCCAGGGCGCAGACCACGCCGGCGATGCCGCCGACCGCGATCGATCCCATCGGCGAGACGAAACCACAGGCCGGGGTGATGGCGACCAGACCCGCGACCGCACCGGACGCGGCGCCCAGCGTGGTGGCCTTGCCGTCGCGGATCCTCTCGATGACCAGCCAGCCGAGGATGGCGACACCGGTCGCGATCTGCGTGTTGAGCAGCGCCACACCGGCGAGCTTGTTCGCGCCCAGCGCCGAGCCGGCGTTGAACCCGAACCAGCCGACCCACAGGATGCCGGTACCGAGCAGGACGAACGGCACGTTGTGCGGGCGGAAGTCGCCGCTGGGCCAGCCGGCGCGCTTGCCGAGCACCAGCGCGAGCACGATCGCGGCGATACCGGCGTTGGCGTGCACGACCGTGCCACCCGCGAAGTCCATCGCGCCGCGCTTGAACAGCCAGCCGTTGGTCGCCCAGACCCAGTGGGCGATCGGCGAGTAGACGAACAGCGACCACAGCGTGATGAACACCGCGAAGGCGCTGAACTTCATCCGGTCGGCGATGGAACCGGTGATGAGCGCGGGGGTGATGATCGCGAACATCATCTGGAACGCCACGAACACCACGTACGGGATCGCGGCATCGCCGCTGGTCAGGTTCTGCAGGGCGAAGAAGTGGAAGCCGCCCCAGAACCCGTTGCCGTCACCGAAGGCCAGGCTGAAGCCGAGGACCGACCAGACGAGCGTGATCATGCCGATGGTGAAGAAGTTCTGCATGATCATGCCGAGGACGTTCTTCGCACGGACCATGCCGCCGTAGAAGAACGCCAGCCCGGGTGTCATGAACAGCACGATCGCGGCACTGGTGAGCATCCACGCGGTATCGCCCGAGTTCAATTTGTCCATTTCACTCCTGTCATCCCCCCGCGCGTTGCGCGGACACTACGCTCACCCGGTCGCCGGCCACGCTGCGCTCGTCCCGGATCCTCGGGTCCGAAGGTTCGGCAGGATCTGTTCCCGACCTGTGTCTAAGCTGTTTCTGACGTGTGAAATCGCTGAATTGGGCGACCTGTGGCCCGTTTCGGCGGTCTCACAGTGGGTCTCCGGAGACTCTGCGCCCACTTCGGCGTGCTTCCGTGACTGTATAACTGCACACAGTTACGGTCCGGCGGTGTGAGCAGCGTCCCCACGGAGGGCCGGCGCAACGCCGGCGAATCGTGTTCCGAGACCCGCCACCGCGACGCCGACTCGGGCGCCGATATCGACGCCGACGCGGGCGCCGATATCGACGCCGAAGACGCGTTCCGGGCGCGCCGTGGACGGGCCGACGTCCCGACTGCGGCTTCGTGTCCACCAGACCCACCGCGCGCATCCCGCCAGGCGGTCTCGTGCCTCACGGGGCTGCTCCTGGCCGCGCCGATGGCGCTGACGGGCCTGGCCGGCGCGGCCTGGGGGGCGCCGGGGCCGGCGGCACCCGCCACGTCCTCGAGCCTCGCCGAGGTCCAGGTGGAGATCGACCGCACGAAGGCGGCGCTGGACGCGTCGGTCCGGCAGTCGGCGCGGGCGGCGGAGGAGTTCGACGCCGGTCGAATCCGGCTCGCGGCCGCCGAGCGGGCCGCCTCCGCCGCCGCTGCCCGGGTGGGGCGGGCCAACCAGGCCGTGCGGGCGGCCTCGGATCGCCACCGGGGACTGGCCGTCTCGGTGGACCGATCCGGGGGGTTCAGCGAGCTGTCCCTGCTGCTCGGCGGTGACCCGCGCCGCGCGCTGGACCGGCTGGGTGCCGTCGACGCGCTGGCGCGCCGCCAGCGGGTGGCCGACGGCGGGCTGCGTCTGGCTCGCCGGGATCTCACCGAGGCGCGGCGGGAGGCGGACGACGCGCTCGCTGGCAAGAAGAAGATCGTGGATGACCTCGCCGAGCGGAAAAGCGCCCTCGCGGCCACCGCCACGGACCAGCAGGACCTGCTCGGTCAGCTCCAGGCACGCTTCGCGGAGCTGGAGAAGCGGGCCAGGGCGCGGGCGGAGGCCGCCCGGCGGGCCAGACAGGCCGCGGCCGCCGCCGCGGCCGCCGCGGCGGCGCAGATCGGAAGAGCCCACCTCTGAACACCAGACACAACATGACATCTCGTATGCCGGCGTCTGCTTGTGTGTGGGGGGGGGGGGGGGGGGGGGGGGGGG